>NZ_CP170756.1:0-68835 GCF_043099325.1 Yersinia fenwicki
TCGTCGATTACCAGCAGTCGTGGCTTGTGAATGATGCGGTTCAGATAGCCTTTAAGTTCACCCTGACGATGGGCGGCAACCAACTGCAACATCATGTCCGCGGCGGTGATAAACCGGGTACTTAGCCCGGCCATGGCACACCGGTACGCGAGAGCAGCGGCAAGATGGCTTTTACCTACACCAGAGGGGCCCAGGAACACGATGTTCTCCTGCCGTTCGATGAATGCCAGACTTGTCAGTTCCTGTATCTGCGCCCGGGGAGCACCGCTGGCGAACTTGAAGTCAAACTGTTCCAGCGTCTTGATCGCTGGCAAACCAGAAAGGCGTAACAGCGTCTGGCGCCGACGCTCATCAAGGCTGTCCGCCTCCAGCTTCAGAAGTTGCTCAAGAAAATCCCCGAATGACGCGGTGTCATCTATCGCCTTCTGGGCCAGAGCTGGCCACTCGGATGCAATACGATCGAGGCGAAACTGCTGGCATAGCTCATCAATGCGTTGATACTGAAGATGGGTCACCGCAAGGATTCGTTAATTTTTGGCAATAAGCCTAAAGGTTATATTAAAATAAGTAGTTATAACTATTTTAATGGCCATTCCGTTTGCTCCGCCCGTAGAGCGAAGGAAAAATTTGCAAAAATGATTAACTCAATGCTTCAAATATCGTATCCATCGCAAATCCTTTGTACTGAAGATGCCTGATTTGTTTGTTTTTTTCCTTAGGATCAGTAGGTAAAACTTCACCAAATTTGTTAGCTCTGGCTTCTTTTGCCAGCTCATACCAGTTAACATTGCTCTTCTCGATTTCCTGCTCTATCAGCGCTGGCGGAAACCCCTTTTGCCGGATCTCTTGTTTTATTCGTGTGGGACCGTGCAATTTTTTGATGTGTTTATCAAAAAGATAGGCAATTAACTGGGGATCATTGAGGTAATGGTTATCTGTCAGACGACGTAAAACGTGCTCTACATCATCCATTTTTTCTGTGACTCTGACCAACTGCCGGTGCATATCACCAGATGAATAATTCTTTTTTGCCAGCAGAGATACCGCATAATCATACAGCTCTTGTTCAGTCATGCCTGACTCCTTTCGTAGCGAATTCCGTCTTTCCCCACGGATAATCCCTGAATTTTCTCTGCCATCGCCGGCCAGAGCGATGTTTTACGCTTGTGTTGTTCGTAAAGTACTCTGAGGTAGCTCACTGTTCCTGGGAACTGCGAGCTTTCTTCCAAACCTTCGCTGTAATCGATGGCTTTCTTCATATCGGATGCTGCATAACTGTAATATTTACTTTTCGCCTGATGGATCGCGTCTTCTACCAGAAGACGGCGTAGCAGTGTGGCAGCAAGGGCATAACCGTGTTTATACAATGTACTGGATAATGTTCGGATAAATGAGTTCGTCAGATATGCAAGGGAACTGGCGAGTTCTTCTTTGGGCGTGGCTGTAATACAGTTGTCGATTAAATCAAATCGCGACATATCTGAAGTGAAACATATATAGGGGTCTAGCCCTTTCTCTTTTGCAATGTTCAGGAATGACTGCATATTATCGTTTCCTTTCCCACAGGCTTTTGTGTACAACCGATAGAAACGGGTATCACATCGAAAAGAAAAAGCTGCAATTGATTTCTCCATTGCCTCATCACTTTTCCCGTCTTCAATCAGGGCAGTAATAAACAACTCATCCCATGTAGTCTTGTCTGAATGTTGTTTGTCGCCTTGCTTATCCATATATAATAGCAACTCAATGGCTTCCCCGGGACGCACTTCATCAATGAGCAGCCTTGCATAATCAAAATAATGCTCAGGTCGACAGAACTCTCCTTTTTTTAAGGATTCTGACAGGGAATCGATATCCCTTATTAGTATGCTGATATCTAATGCTTCCCGGTGGCGTTTTTTTTGATAATATATATCCCGTACTGCGCGTAATACATCCGTTCCAAGTAAAGCGCGATATGTTTTGAAAATTCCGGATCCAAAATAAATTTCATTGGCAACAAAATTAAATATCTTTTTTGCAATGAATACGGGGTCACTGTTTTTTTGTGCGGCCAGTGATTTCATCCATGCGTCCAGCACAATGGAGTAGTAGTCCATCCAGCTTCCACTGGAGGTGTCCGAGTTCTCACTGAATCGCTCAAATTCAAGCATGATTTTTACACTCAGACGTTCCACTTGTTCCGGGAGTGTACCTGCTACTTTCTCCAGTGGCTGCGCAATACTGCGTGTCAGATCGTCATAAAACGCATCCGCTTCGTAGTAATCATAAAAACGTTTACTTTTAGCCCGATGGTTGTACTCCTTCTCGATAGCTTTGAGTATGTCAGGGGCGGATAACAGATATCCGTTCACCAGTGTTGATTTGGCCTGTTTATTATCCTGTATCAGGTCGTGGATAATATTAACTAAAGTTTCATGATTCATACTGCTTAATAACTCACTCTGTTTTTTATTCAGTTCGGTTGCCATGTTATCTCCATAAATATTTATTCTAATTAAAGCGAAAGTGCGTTATTTTAAATAGCTATAATCGGACCCCGTAATCAATGGGGTCGACTTCCCGCTTTCGCAATTCGAAAACACCAAATCGGTTGAGATGTTGTCGAAATGGACTCAGTGCCCGCAAAATTTCTGGAGTTATCGTCATGCCTTCACTTTGTAGTTCTTTCAATACCTGAGTCATCGAGTGACAGTTATGAAAAATCAGCAGATTGGCAATGAGGTGATTGTATTTAATGATTTTTAACTGCTCATCCCGCACATTCTCTTCGAGAGAGTTGGCCGCGAAATAAACCCACTGCACAAATTTGTTAAAACTTTCACATTTATTTGTCGCCCCCTGTATCATTCGACGCAACTCTTCACTGCTGACGTACTCCAGAAGAAACAGCGTTCGGACTACACGCCCAAGTTCCCGAAAGGCAAAATACAATTTGTTTTTTCGACTGGCGGTTCCAAGCTTACGCAATATCGTCGACGGGGCAATACGGCCTGCTTTGATAGACAGTACCACCTGCAACATATCGGGTAAATGCCGCTCTATCAGAGCCCAGTCGATATTATCTTTACTGAATAACGTCTGAATATGCAGGTAAGTCTGTTCAGGTGACGATTTATAGCATTTTAGATCCTTCCAGTTACGAATTCGGGGCATGAGCCTGATGCCCAGCAGATACGCCAGCCCAAACACCACCGCGTTTTGCGCCTGAGTATCACCGTGTACCGTATCTGGCTGGATATCGGATTTGTTTTTGATCAGGCCATCGAGGATGTAGATGGCTTCCCATACGCCACAGGGAATAAAATGCGAAAAAAGAGCAATGTAGGTATCACTGACGTGATAATACGCAACACCGCCCCAGCCACCGTAACGGATGTGATATTCTGATAATATATTATTTTCATAAATATCCCATTTTGTTCCATCGGCAGCTGCTCGCTTGGGATCTCCCCAGAGACTGGGTAGCCAGAATCGATTGTATCCGTTGACCGTATAACGGATCGCCGCATCCAACTTTTCTTCTGTAATATGGCGTTGATTCAGAAAGGCAATCTGGCGATCACCAATGCCTGTAATGCTTTTCGCCAGCTGTGCTGTACCCAGCCCCGTACCATAGGCAAAGGTCGTCAGAATCTGGCGATACTCTTCATCTTCAAGTTTACTTTCATGACCACTGAGTGGACCAAAGTGTTGTCCCCATTTCAGCCAGCGCATCGTGTCGCCGAGCGCATCAAGTACCGATAAGTTAAGCGCCTGTAATTTGGTGGTCAGGGCTTTATTAACCGCATCAAATCCTGCAGGTAACGGTTTTTTGACCAGCTTTGCCAGAACAGGTCGACCGTTGGTTATGGTGAAATAAGGATTGGTCATATAACCACGGTCAACACTGTCAGCAACCTCCTTCAGCCGACCCTGCAAATGTTCGACGAAGGCTTTACCCTCCACAGGCAGGCTGACCAGTTCGCCATACTCTGCCAGAGTCTCCATGCATTCCTTCATAGGCAAAAGCTGATCGCGAGCATCGGAATAAGTATCTCCCCCAGGTACGCAAATATCTGCAGATTTCAGCTCCTGAACCAGTTGCCGGCAAACACAGACTTCAAAAGCGCGTCGATTCACCCTGTGTGGGATGCAATTGCGCTTCGTTTCCCCGGTAACCAGCCCCCACCATTTGTCCGGGAGCCAGTCAAGATCCTGTGCGGTTAGTATGGCGTTTCCTTTTCCATCGAGGCGCAGCCAGTCAATGTGCCGGTGTTTGTTGGCCAGAACGAATGCAAGGGCCTGAACAAAATTTTGATCCTGACTGGTTGCTACAAATGTCAGCTTGCTCAGAATACGAAAAATTTGGGTACGGCGAGCTTTGAAATGACGCCACATGAACCGGCTTTCGTTTTTACCCCCGTGTTCTGCATGTACCCGGGAGAACTCGCATAAGTCCTGGCGAGCTGATACCAACTGGCTAATGTTGGCGATTTGTTCTTCAATCGGCTGGTCTGATTTCAGTACGGTATCAAGTTGAGCAAATCGGCGAATAATTTCGTCAGTTTTATCCTGATTAGCGGAAAGGTACCCATCGAGTTCTTCTTCAGCACGATGCTGCACTTTAATCATTTGTTTGCAAAATACATTACACAGGTCATCAGTGATTCTGGCCAGTTGACGCTGGATCAAGGATAACGTTACAGCATAACGCTTTTTCGCCTCCATATTCACCATGCTGGTCGCATCCAGGCTCATTCCTTCCAGCGCTAATTGTTTGCGCTTGATCTCGGGGATGCCTTCCAGAGCAAAGATATTGCTGGCCAGCCTGGAAAGCTGGTCATAGCGCAATAATAACTCCCGAAGTCCTTCTATCGTCGCTTTAGGGGCATCCGCCTTTAGTTCGTTCCATGGGCTGGTACGCAGCCCTTTCTCAACCAAAAAGAGTGCATCGATATCAGTGCGATCCGTTTCACTTAATTTGTTGTTGATCGCATTAAACAGGGATTGATTGGCAGAAGCTCGCTGCGATTTTGCTTCTCGCAATAACACACTAAATAAAGGTAATTCAAAGCGATGCTTAATCAGACTTTCGATTGCAACATTAATGATGTCAGACAGTTCATTCTTTGTTGGGGCACAGGCTGCCATCGCCTGGGTCATTACCAATTTACCTTTTACAGCAAAGGTCGTGACGTTAAGAAACGTACGAATCAAACTAATATGATGTCGTCGCGTACGTGACGAATCGTAAGTGGACAGTTGTTGCTGTTCGGCCTTCAGGCCTTCAATACCGGCAATGTGGTTGACTATCGAACCGGGAATTTGATCTGTGGTAACGAAGTATCCGAGACGCTGAAAAGTTTTCAACAGCAGGAAAAAACCAAGTTTATATTGCCCATCGCGCAGGGACTTAGAACAGAAATCCTGTTCTTCAGTTGTCGGCGTATACCAGCGTTCAAGCTGGTATGTGGTGATACTGCTCTTAAGGCGCGGGTATGCGGTATCGCAGGCGTCCATGAGTCATTACCGTCGCAAAAAACGTTCGTTTGATGAGAGGCGAAACCACTACGCTATTCTGACCAAAGAAATGCAGCGATAAGGCCTGCCAGATGTCGCAACTACCTATCTCTTAATTCAAAGAATCATAAACTCATATAGAATAGTACTCTATGAGACAAGAGAGGGTCTATGAAATTAATCGGATATGCACGAGTCAGTACAGGAGAGCAGGATCTCAGCCTGCAGCTGGATGCCCTGCAACAGGCGGGTTGTGACGCCGCCGCCATTTTTGTGGACAAATCATCCGGGGCAAAAACAGAACGCCCGGGCCTGGACGCCTGTCTGAAAACGTTGCAGCCGGGAGATACCTTACTGGTATGGCGCCTGGATCGACTGGGGAGATCAATGACTCACCTGGTGACCATGGTCGAGGCGTTGCGTAGTAAAGGGGTTGGATTTCGTTCATTGTGTGACGGTGCCATTGATACCACCACGGCATCGGGTGAACTGGTGCTAAACATTTTTTCGTCCCTGGCCCAGTTTGAGAGACGCCTCCTCCAGGAGCGAACCCGGGCAGGCCTTGCGGCTGCACGCGCCCGGGGACGAAAAGGAGGACGCAGGGCCGTCAGCAAAAGCGCACCAAAAGTGATGATGGCCTGGCGTATGTATCAGGATAAATCACTAAGTATCAATGATATTTGTGAAACTCTAAAAATTTCGCGGGCAACATTTTTCAGGTACGTATCCTTATCAAAGGACGCGACTTAATGGTTATATAAAGTCGAATGTATATAACTTTTAGGCTTATTGCCAAGAATTAACGAATCCTTGCGGTCACCCATAGACATCCCGCTCCAGAATAATGGCCTTAGCATTATCAAACAGCAGATGCCGTGGCGTGCCGCCAAAGAAGGCCAGTGCATGTTCAATCCCGTCGCACCATGCAACGGTATCCTGGTTCGCGTAAAAGCGGACGTAAGTGGCCCGGCTCCAGCCCAGAGTGGCGACTATCGCCAGGAGAGGGCTCGACCCCTGACGAATGATGGTGAAGTCAACCTGCATCTGCTCGCCTGGTTCTGTCTCAAACCGAACCACCGGCTCAGCGGGTTGCTGCTTCAACGGAAATAAATAAGCGGTCAGCATGCTGTAGCCGCCGGAATAGCCTCGTGCGCGGATCTCCTGAAGCATAACGCTGGCGGGTATCCAGTGTGGTGGGGCAGCCTCGACACGTTCGTTGATATAAGCCTTGAACGGATCAAGCTTGCCTGGGCGTGGAGCTCTGGTGGAATAACGGGATGAGGACGCAGCATCTCCCATGCGGATATAACGCCGGATAGTCTGGCGGGAACACCTCAAATGACGGGCAATAGCACGGATGGACATGCCTTGCCGACGAAGAACAGCAATCTCCACTCTTAACTCCAATGTTAGCATCGGCAGCTCGCTTAAAACTGCCAGTTTTACCCATGGTGGGTCCGTTTTACATTGGCATGTGGGTCATTTTTACATCGGTACTAACATGTATCGGTACCCGTGCGGGTTATATTCAGCCCCCAATTACTGTTGGGGGCATGAGTTTACTTATTTTATTAAGCAGTAAAAATTGCTGCTACCATAGTGATAGGATATGTATCAGCTTGAATATTAGTAGTACCACTCAACTTGATAGTGCCCTCTATCTCCCCAAGTTTCGAGGACACATACCAATGCTTACTATCATGGATATCTTCTTGTGTTGAATTATTTGCATAAAGCTTGGCCATTATAGCCTGCCCATTTTTTTTACCCACTAGATAGGCTATCTCGTTATTGCCCTGATATATACCATTCACGCCATCACCCCATCGCACGGCGACTTTACTATTATGGTCAGCTGATTTAGCATCAAACGTCGCAAGAACAAGCATGGAAGAATGACTCCCACTAACCAATCCAAGAGTAGGTTTTATATTGAATGTCAGTGGAGTAAGAGGCTTATTAAAGATAACGTCTGCGGTAGCTGTAGTCGCATTCGTAATAGTGGCAGCGCTAGCAGAAAAAGAAGATAAAAATACAGTCGTTATAATAACGGCTTTAATAGTATTTTTCATTACTAAAATCCTTTATTAAAAATAATAAATTAAGGTTAATATAAATAAGTAAATATTCAATACAAAAAAATTATAAATTCATTTTAAAATAACCCCCTGTTATATTGATTTGATAGCTATCTGCAGTAATATACTGATTACCCTTTGTTATTATTTCAAAACTTTCAACTGTATTTTTACTAAAAATGAGTAGGCCATCATTATCATAAATAGCATTTTTATTTTTTATTTCTACATAAATCATGTGGCCTTTTTGTTGCCCGAACAATATATAATTACCTGTTCCTGTTTTGGTGCCACTAGGCCATAACTTAAAACCCGCATGCTCTTTGTCTGAAGAAATATAGCCTCGTGCGATTCGTGTTCCGTCCCGTGTATAACCAGCAATCTGATGTTCACTTGCCCGAATAACTATCTGTGCTCCATCGTCAGCCTGTGACTGAGAACACCACAGCATTCCTGCAAACACGACTGCTACCAGCCGACAATTTCGCATGACTCATATTCCTTTATATCTTTTATATTCAATGGCATTGAGCTGATAGCTTGATCATTCCTGCTTCTTCAGGTTTTCCAACCAACCGATACTTTGCCTTACACTGGCCCCCACTCCACTGAGCTAACAATGTTCCCTTCTCCGGTAACCCTGTCAGGTAGACTCGGTTTTTATCATCTACAATGCCAGCATGACCGGTGCCGCCCTCAACGGTGACGACTGAACCAAAAGGAATTTTTCCATCAGCTTTGGTTAGCGTCATCATCGCGCGCCCACCGACACGAGTAGGGAATCGAGCAACAACAACGGCCCCTTTAGTGGGTACAGTTTTTTTGTCGGTTTGTATAACATCTACATTTTCAGGCAAGAATCTGGGATCCAAACTGACGGTATTTTCTTGGTATGGATTCAAATAACTTGATGTCGTATAACCACGAAAATCCGTTTTCACGCCAGGCCATCCACCCACTGAAACTCCGGATGCACCCGGTGCAATAACCAGCGCTGAAGTATCTCCTATTAACTGAGATGCCGTCATTCCATACGGGTGTAACATCAGTCCACCAGACACTCTTGCTCCCATCTGCCGTTGGTCGGGACTGTAGCTATAATCGCCCCCTAATTCACCATAACGCCCCATCCAGTTTAAATTGACCGAGCTACTGCTTTGATGACCAGATGACGGTCCTGAACGATAACGTTGTCGTATATCCCAGGACAATTGTCGACCGATGCTACGTCCATTCAATCCAACTTCTTGACTATTACCTTGCCTATCTGAAAACGTCATCTGATAAGTAGTATTGGCATTTCCTCCCAACCACTGACTCAAGGGCATGCTGACCCAAATATTGGTTTGTCGGTTTGTTTGCTTCCGACCTAAAACATCAATCTGTTTTGATTGCCCCCATCCCAGAGATAGGGAAATATCGCTGACGTTGATACCATAACTAATATTAAAATCTTCATTGCGCGGACCCCCTCCCCAGTATTCATACTGGTTGCCAACTAGGCTTAGGTATCCCCACTCGCCAAAAGACTGATTCAAACTCAAAGATGTTTGCGATTTCACACGATCTAAGTTGTTTTGCAAAAAGCGATTGTTGTCAGGATTATTTTGCCACGAATCCAGTACCTCGGATAAAGTGTTATACTTGGCAGAAGCAAATTGGTAACGACTCAGTGCTATGCTTGTATTCGTTGACAGAACATCTTTACTGTATATTGCTCGCCAGACTGACCCCGCCTCAGTATCCTGATAGCGTCGCTGTCCCCTGGAACGAATAGTACCCAGAGACACAGCCCCCAAGTTACCCATCGATTTTCCTAAACCTAGTGAACCAGCCTGAAAGTGTTCAGCACTCTGCACCCCGGAATAAACTGTCAGATCCCATGGCAGGCCATACATAGCGGTAGCTTGTACAAAACTATCATGACTGACTCCTGCGACAGCAGAACGGTATCGCCCAGCAGCCATGCTATAGTTCAGATACCCTTCTTTTAAAGCAATCGCCGGGGTTTGAAAAGGCACGGTGAACAGTTGAACAGTTCCATCACTTTCATGAATAGTAACCTGCAAGCTACCACCAGACGCTCCTTGTAAAGATAAATCGGTCAATGCAAACGGACCTGGAGCAACGGTATTGTTATATATAGTAAAGCCACTCTGTTTTACTTCTATGCGAGCTTGCGTCCGTGCAATGCCTCTTATCACTGGAGCAAATGCATTTTTGTAAAACGGAACCATATTGTCATCAGACCCTAGTCGAACGCCTCGAAACGGAACACCATCAAAAATCTCTCCTGCAGTCATATCATCACCCAGTATTACCCGGCTTTTGATACTGTTTATACCCCGTTCAGCGTAACTGGATACCGTCTGCCACTCCCCTGAGCTCCCATTTGTTTTATTCCAATTTGTTGTGTTTCGAATTCGCCAGCCTCCGACATTTAATCCAGGATCTAACTGCAGACTACTTGAATAACCATTTTCCTTCATGCCATTCCGCTGCTCAGTTCTATTCGTATTAGCACGATAATTTATTAAAAATACAGGGATACCATCATCCCATAGAACTTCAGGTGCAATTCCTTTTGATTTTGACCGTAGACTGGCTTGAGGAACACTCAGTAATAATCGTTGGCTGGTAAACTGAAAATATGACTTTAGCTCAGGTATATCAGCAAGATTAGCACATTCCATTTCAGATAAAAGAGCCGGATAATCTTCTACACGGATGCCATATTTGTATAAAGAATTAACACTTAAGCAAGGCTCAAGCCCCATCCTCCCTTCTGAATCTTTTTTTAAAGAGAAAATAATATCACGTGAATCTACCTGCTCACCATTAACAAAGATATCAACATAGTATGTCCCGGGCGGCTGGTTTCCTTTATTAAATAAAGTCATATCAACTGACCCTGAGTGTTCTCCCAATAAATCGGGGTTGAATTTATACTCTTTTGCATGGCAAAAGAAAGACAATAACATTACAATTGCAACGTTTTCTTTATTAAATAAACAGCGAGAGACCTTGGCTTTTAAATTCATAATAATTAAAGCTATTTCCCTATGCTCATACATTGTATATGTTGCATAACAGAATAAAACCAGAAAGCAACTATCTCTAATCGATAATTATTTTAGTATTGCCTCTGATTGGTTGAATTTGATGTAAAATACGACCTTTTGGGGTTTGCTTATGGCTTGCGTTAACGTCCATCGTCCGCGTTGTGATTCTGTGCTGGTTTACCGTCATGGTCAGATCCCTATAAGGTCATAGCTGTTTCCGTTGTCGTGAGTGCCGTTCCGTATTCCAATTGACCTACACTTATCAGGCCAGAAAGCTCGGCGTTAAAGAGAAAATTGTTGATATGGCCTTCAATGGTGCCGGTGTCTGGGATACGGCAAGAACGCTAAAAGTCGGTATCAACACTGTCATCCGTACTTTAAAAAATTCGCGCCAAAGCGAATAACGACCTCGCCGGTCGCTCATGCTGATGTCGCGCTCATTTGCGAGCTTGATGAACAGTGGAGCTTTGTCGGTAACAAGGCTCACCAACACTGGTTCTGGTATGCATACAACACCAAAACAGGCGGTGTACTGGCCTACACCTTTGGGCATCGCACGGATGAAACTTGCCGCAAGTTACTGGCATTACTGACTCCGTTCAATATCGGCATGATAACGAGTGATGACTGGGGCAGTTATCGCCGGGAAGTCCCGAAGGATAAGCATCTGACAGGTAAATATTTACTCAACGTATTGAACGTAACAACCTGACGTTACTAACCCGTATAAAGCGCCTGGCCCGTAAAACAATCTGCTTCTCACGGTCGATTGAGTTGCATGAAAAGGTCATCGGGGCCTTCATCGAAAAGTACATGTTCTACTAATTGGAATCATTACCATTATTTTATTTATAATTCATTTGCATAGGAACGACTATCTCCCCCCAAGTCATTAATAATTCTCCATTGTATGCTTCTGGCATTCCCTGCAGGATGTTCAATATATTGCTTGCTAAAGGGTGGAATGTATCCTGGTTCTTTTACCATAACACCATCAATACTCAGGAAGCTAAATATCATGTAATGCGGCCCAGGGTTATTTATCAGGATTTTCCCTTTTTCATTTTTCCATTCTAATTTTCCAGCCATATCATTTGGGGTGCTTTTTATATTATTCGGGCGTTCTATTATTTTTATACAGCGGTCTACTACTATTTTCACATCCAGCATCGCCTGTCTGGATTTTGATGCAGCAGACTCATCTTCTTTTACCCAAGCATCGTCATTCTCTGGTGGGATACCTTTTACGCATAGCCATAGCAAATTTTCACGATCGGTTACAATGGTATCTGAAAGCCTAACAAGACGAATACGACTCTGCTCTTCCCCATCGAGTATAAATAATGACGGATTCGCTAGAATATGGGCTTCTGTTTTTTTATCATCCATGAATACTTTCGATTTAACTAGTATAGGATAATCATTGGGGTTTTTAACTGAAACACTTTCCGCTCTAGAGTTAGAGTTATAAATAACTCGTGTAGCACCAAGTCCAACTGAATAATATTTTATTTGCTGTTCCAATTTGGTATTCTCCTCTTTAGGTAAGGACAGGGCGTTCCCGGAATAAAATATGGGAGAAAAAGAAAAAAAATAAATATAGAAATAATTTAAGCCTGAACGCATCTAATGCCCCGCAATGAAATTAATTCAAAAAACGGATAAAGTATTCAATATGTTGACTACTATTGTTACACGTAACACTTAGCCCAATAAGAATATCGATAATCCCTATGGAATATCTAATAAATCATGCCATATCTTATCATCTTTACAGCGCTCTATTTATTACAAGATTACATGTATTTTTCATCTAAAATACATTGATTTTCACAAAAAAAACGCACATCTTCATAAAAAACTTCATAAATTAAATCACACAAACTTTTTTCAAAAACATTTAATAAACGTAAGATAAACTCCAGCGTAAAAGCACATTGACCCAGTTCAAATCGAGAAATATGTTGCTGACTAATGTTTAATTTTGCGGCCAATGATTTACTGCTCATCCCTATTGATGCTCTATTTTGACGAACAAATTTACCAATGCGAGAGTTGATATTCGATGTATTATATTCCATTTGCACACCAGATTATTAATAAATAAATTTCCACAAAGTAGATTTAGGCCTAAATACTAATGGTAAAACTGGGAAAATGCAAAATAGATATAAACGATCGATATATCCAAAATATATAACTGTAAACTATCTAATAATAATTTTTCGATCTCTACAACCCATTATCTCATCGCGCTATCACACTCATCACCATGATATATAACAATAAATGATATTAATATAACTTATGTTAATAAGCCACCATATTATTTATCAATGAATAATTATGATACATAGATTAAGATTTTAAAATATCTTGCAACAAACAACACATTATTAGAGTTGCCCGCTGCTTAGATCATGTATTTAATCCGGTGATATCTGATGAACAGTTGAAGTGGTCAACAAAAATTGGCCACGGCTTTAGAGCTTTCCCAAAACAATCTTTCTGATTCATTGGGTGTTAATCCACCGTTATATTGGTGGGGTCTGAGCCGGCTGTAATAGCCAATGATATAACTCGTTATCGCTATGTTTGCGTCGCTAAAATTAGCGTAACCACTTTTCGGTACCCATTCTGATTTCAGGCTTCGGAAAAAGCGTTCCATTGGACTATTATCCCAACAATTTCCCCGCCGGCTCATGCTTTGCTTTATACGATATCGCCACAGTAACTGTCTGAATTTCCTGCTGGTATAGTGACTGCCCTGATCTGAATGGAACATAATACCCGCGGGTTTACCTCTTGATTCCCAGGCCATCGTTAATGCCTTTCCCGTCAGCGCACTGTCAGGTGAAAACGACATCGCCCAGCCGACTGGTTTGCGGGAGAATAAATCCAAAACCACCGCCAGATAAGCCCACCGTTTACCCGTCCAGAGATACGTCACATCACCGCACCATACCTGATTAGGCTCGGTCACCGCGAACTGACGCTCCAGATGATTCGGGATATCTACATGCTCTTTGGTGGCCTTTTTGTAGCGATGCGCGGGTTGTTGGCAACTGACGATATTCAGTTCTTTCATTAGCTTAGCTGCCCGCCAACGACCTAAAGGCATTCCCTTTGCGCTGACCATATCGGCAATACTTCGCGCCCCTGCGGAACCTTGACTGGCGTGGTGAACTTCACGGATCAACCCCAGTAAAAGGACACGCTCCGCATCAGGTAAACGTGGCCGATTGAACCAGTATCGATAGCTGCTGCGATGGATCCCGAACACCTTGCAAACAGTGGAAACAGAAAACCGCGTCCTGAGTTTCTCAACTAGCGAGAATTGTTCAGGGAGTCCGACATCAAGAGCGCGGTAGCCTTTTTTAAAATATCGTTTTCCATTTCAATACGTTGAAGTCGTTTCTTTAGCTCGCGGATCTCTATCTGTTCAGGCGTTATCGGTGAGGCTTTTGGGGATTTACCGATGCGTTCTTCTTTAAGCTGACGGACCCATTTATCCATGGTGGACTTACCGACATTCATTGCCGTGGCAGCAGCGGAAACGGTGTAATGCTGATCGAGGACCAACTGTGCGGCTTCAAGTTTGAACTCTGGGCTGAAATTACGTCTATTACTTCTGGTCATTATGTCACCTGTTTTGACTATGAGGCGATGATATCACCTCTATTCAGGTGGCCAAATTTAGTGTGCCACTTCAGACAAAGCTCTGAAAGCAATTTAGGAAGGACAGGCTCTGACGGGTAAAGACGGTATCCTGACCCCATTGATTAAGCAACTTACTGAAGTTGCATTGGCCGCCGAACTGGGACTGTTGCAAATAATCGCCGAGAGTGCTTTTTACTCAACAGTGATAAATGTTTCATACAAAAATAGTCTCGACATTGAATAATCGATTGATAAAGGCGGATCGCTCTTGCACCCGAAACGCGGGTTCATAATGGCGTAGCCAATCATCAAATTGACCTTTGTTCAGTTTTCGCAAGGTTTCAAACCCCTGGATGGTTGACCAGGCCCCTTTCGCAGATTTGAAACCGCCCGTGGCGACAATTAATTTTTTAATCGGCATGTGATCGGATTCAATACGATTGTTGAAGGTTTTGATTTGCCGTTGTTTCACATCGTTACGGAGTTTGCCTTCTTTAATTAAACGGGCAATGGCATAACCATAAGCGGCATGTTTGTCAGTATTGAGTATTTCAGGCTGCCGCTCAGCGGAGAAAGGTTTTAATACCCGTTTGAGAAATTCATAGGCGGCATGTCGGTTACGTTTCGGGGAAAAATAGATATCCAGCGTATCGCCGTGTTTATCAATTGCCTGGTAAAGGTAAAACCATTTACCGTTAACTTTGATATAGGTTTCATCAAGTTGCCATGATGAGACGGCACGAATAAATTGATATTTTTTGAGTTTTTTACGTAGCAGTGGGGCATATTGGATAAATCAACGATAAATGGTGGTGCGGTGCACCGAAATGCCGCGTTCGGCCAGTATATCACTGATGTTGGCATAACTGAGTGGTGTGGAGCCATACCAACGTAAGCACCATAGGATGATCTTGGGTGCAACATGTTTCCATTTGAAATAGCCAGGGGCCATGTGGGTTTGTCCACTCCCCTTTATCTGAGACAGTACTGATTAGAGTTTTCTAGCTGTTTTCGGTATGTCTCCGGGGGGAGAGGCCCCAGACTTTCATGCGTACGATTCAGGTTATAATCCTGTTGCCAGAACCAGGCCATTTCTCTGACTTGGCTTAATGATTCAAACAAGTAAGCATTCAAAAATTTCCGGCGAAATGAGCCATTAAAACGCTCAATAAATCTGTTTTGTTGTGGTTTACCCGGCTGAATATGGCACAGTGAAATGTGATTATATTCGCAGTAATTCAATAAGTTAACTTACATCAGTTCTGGGCCATTATCAACTCTGGGTTGCTGAGGTAACCCACGTTCTTTTTTCAGTCGTTCAAGTATACGAATAACGCGGTCTGTCGGCAAAGAAGTATCGACCTCAATCGCCAGACATTCACGCGTTCCTTCGTCAATAATATTTAGTGTTCTGAACCGCTTACCGCAGTAAAGAGCATCATGCATAAAGTCCAGTGCCCACTGAACATCAGGCAGATTTACAACTGATAGCGGCTTATTATCAAGCTTTGGCAGCGTTTTTTGATCCTGCGTTTAAGGTTTAAACCTAACCGGCAATACACACGATAAACACGTTTATGGTTGAAGATAACCCCCTTAAATCTGAGACGATAATAGCATTTCCAGAAACCAGCCTGAGGTGACTAAGTCAACACAACCTGAATGGCATCGAGAACGACCTTATCTTTTTCTCGCCAGTCAGTACCACGCCGATAAAAAGAGGCCCGTGATAAAGAGGTCAGTTTGCACGCTGTAATAACCGGCAGGCCTGAAGCCGTTAATAATTCGGCACAGGACTTTTTCTCGGTTATTACCAACCATTTTTTTTGCAAAAAGCTCCTTCATGGCATAATTTTCAAGACTGACTTCAGCAAACAATTTTTTGAGACGAGTATTTTCCTCTTCAAGCTCTTTTAATCGTTTAAGATCATTAGCTTCCATCCCTCCATACTTAGATTTCCAATTATAGTAGGTGGCTCTGCTAATTCCGTTCTGACGGTAAATGTCTTCAACTTTTATACCTGAATCAGTCAGTTTCAGGATATTAACGATCTGAGTTTCAGTAAAACGTGCTTTTTCCATTTTGACCTCTGCAAAGGTAAAGGCAGAAAATCTAACTATAGCTGTCTCATTTTAGGGGGAGTGGACAAACCCACATGGCCCCTGGCTATTTCAAATGGAAACATGTTGCACCCGAGATCATCATATGGTGCTTACGTTGGTACGACTGAACCCCTATGAGTTACCCAGAAAAACCACTGAACTAACCTTCTCTGCGCTATTTACTGTCAGCGGTTTTCCATTTTACTATAGCTGATGTCTCTCCTTCTTATTCGAAAAAAGATAAAGATTACAGCTAACTACTTTTTAGTCTATATAATTTTTTCTTATCTAAAGAAGCAAAAAAATTTATACATAAATATAATTAGCATTGCAAGTCTCACGTGATATATTTTATGGTTTCTTTTTTTCTACATCTATTCTTTCTTTAATCTTTAAATGAAATAATTTCAATAATTTAAGAAATATATCTTCCTGTTTAGGTAGATGTTGAATTTATTATGTAAAAATATTAGATCGGAATTAGAACCAGAAAATTTATTAAAAAACTCCTCGCTAACGAAAGAATAGCCGATTTTATTCTTTAGAAAATGAAATAATTCAATCTCGTTGATTGATATTGTTTTACAGATGACTCCATTTTTTTTTAATTTTTTCAGTAGATTCTTCATAAGTACATGATTAAAAGAAACGTCAGTATGAATAAGCGGTTTTTTATTCATTATGGCTTCAATTTTGATATTTAAAGAAAGTAAATCTCTATGAATTACAAATCCTATTTTTTCTGATGCTAAATTTATTTTTTTTACACTGGTGTTTATAACATCAATGTTATTTGGTGAAATGATTATATCGTAATGCTTGTTTTTTATATCATGCAATATGTCGTGAGATATATCACATGTGATATCTAAAGTTTCAATGTCAGCTTTAATACCATATTTGTTCAGCGTTGAATAAACGTTAGTAAATGGGAACCCATCGGTAAGTACTTTTTTCTTACATGTGTTTTTTTCTGAAAATTCAAGTGCTATTTCATTAATCGCTTTATAATGAGGATGTACTTTCCTTACTAAATCTAACCCATCATTAGATAAGTGTATTTTGTTTTTTTTTTACAAGTAACCTTTTTCCTAACTCCTTTTCTAAGGATGTCAATCCTTGTGATATAGCAGATGGAGTGACATTTATAGCCTCTGCGGCTTTGCTTAGGGATTCATTTTCAGATAATGCTATAAGTTGTGTTAATTGCTTCGAAAAAAACATAATATAATATCCTCAATAGCTGCCATATCAATATACAAATGTAACTAAATATAATTAATATTTGCGGTTTTTAATTGGACCGCGAAGTTACATCAATTAATTATCAATTTTTTAGACTGCTCATGTCTATGCGTATTTTAATTAATATTTAAATTTTCTAAAAAATAACAGAAATTGACTCCTGTGATTATTACCTTTAAAATTCAGAAGTCTTATTATTAGCATGTTTAATGCTACCCCAACTGCTTGGCGTCAGAAGAGGTAGGAATAAAAAATATTTAAATATACATTCTTAATTATTAACTCTATATAAATGTAAAGTTGACTCCTTCTAATGGTAAAATAATAAGTAATTTATTTATAATAAATAAATGCATTATTTATAATCTCATACGTTTTACTTCTTAATTTATATACCTCACTATAAATCCCAATTTCATAGGATATCAGCGTCATAGTGGAGAAGGTTAGTAAGTATTTTATTCTTCTACACCCCAGAATCTAAAGTATTTCTAATATATATCAAAAAAAAATTAATTTTTTAAGTTGTAATAGTTAGTGTTTGTAGAATTACTGTAACTTAATGATATTAAATATTTTTTTATTTTTTTTATCTACTCTTACTATGATGTACATCTCATTAAAGAGGTCATTTTTGGGTCGTAATGTGCTTGGCTCTGGGAGGCGTCGATCTTACCGGCTCTGTCGCATTAGCGTAGAGAAGTTAGCAAAAGTGGCACTGCCGGTTTTTTAGGCAGCCAACAAATAGAATTGTTCCGTCGGGGATAAACCCTCGCCGTCGGGAGGCTGAAGCTGCCCTTTACGTATCATCTGCACACACTCAATGCCAGCCAATATCGTCTGTGCCCGGCGAAATGATTTGAATCCCAGCATCGGCCGTATTCGTCGTTTGATGTTTCGGTGGTCCTGCTCAATCAGGTTGTTCAGGTATTTACTCTGCCTGACGGTAATCGCTTCCTCATCAGGTTTTTCAGCGTTGAGCGTGGCTAAAGCTGCGGTGTTGGCTCCACTTTTATCGATGGTGACCACATCAGGTTCGCCGTGATAACGAATGGCCTTGCGAAAGAAGCGTAATGCCGCTGCAGCGTCCCGTTTGGCGGTCAGCAGAAAGTCGATGGTCTGGCCTGAAGTATCCACCGCGCGGTAAAGATATTTCCACTGACCTTTGATTTTGATGTAGGTTTCATCCATTCGCCACCGACGACCTACTGAGCGTTTATGCCGACGAAATACCTTATCCAGCAAGGGCACCAGACGGATAACCCAGCGGTGTAACGTGGAGTGATCAACAATAACGCCACGCTCTGCCATCATCTCCTCGAGATTACGCAGGCTGAGGCCATAAGCGAGATACCAGCGAACACACTGAGCGATAACATCAGTGGGGTAATGCAGGCTATGGAAGGCTTTTTGGATCAGAGACATGGTCAGGCAACATCGTAAAAAAAACAGCATGTTACCTGACTACGCCTTAATGCGACAGAACCATTGAGTGTGTGCAGATGATACGTAAAGGGCAGCTTCAGCCTCCCGACGGCGAGGGTTTATCCCCGACGGAACAATTCTATTTGTTGGCTGCCTAAAAAACCGGCAGTGCCACTTTTGCTAACTTCTCTACGCTAATGCGACAGAGCCTTTTCGTTCCATTGGCCCTCAAACCCCCAATATGCATATTCTAGCCTCTCTCTATCCACACTCCTACTTGCTTTGCTAATTATATACATTACAGCTTTTCAAATAAAAAATAACGCTAAAATTAACTATCTAATTAAATTATTTTAATAATTCAAGAAGTATATCTTCCTATTTAGGTAGAGATTGAATTTACTATGTAAGAATATTAGACCAGAATTAGAACCCGAGAACTTATTAAAGAATTCCTCGCTAACGAAAGAATAGCCAATTTTATTTTTTAAAAAATGAAACAATTCAATCTCGTTAATTGATATTGTTTTACAGAACACTCCATTTTTTTTTAGTTTTTTTAATAGATTTATCATGAGTACATGGTTAAGAGAGTTATCAGTATGAATAAGAGGTTTTTTATTCATTACGCTTTCAATGCTTATATTTTTAGAAAGTAATGCCTCGTGGATTGCAATTCCTATTTTTTCTGATGCTAAATTTATTTTTTTTACATTAGTGTTTATAACATCAATATTATTGGGCGATATAATTATATCGTAATGCTTGTTTTTTATATCATGCAATATATCGTGGGATATATCACAGGTGATATCTAAATTTTCAATATTAGTTTTAATTCCATGCTTATTCAAGGTTGAATAAACGTTAGTAAATGGGAATCCATCAGTAAGTACTTTTTTGTTAATGGTGGTTTTTTCTGAAAATTCAAGTACTATTTCATTAATTGCTTTATAATGAGGATGTATTTTCCTTACTAAATCTAACCCATAATTAGACAAATGTATTTTGTTTTTTTTTATAAGTAATCTTCTCCCAAATTCCTTTTCTAAGGATGTTAATCCTTGTGATATAGCAGATGGAGTGATATTTATAGCCTCTGCAGCTCCGCTTAGAGATTCATTTTCAGATAGCGCTATAAGTTGTACCAATCGCTTCGAAAAAAACATAAAAAATATCCTTAATAACTACCGCGTTAAAATATAATGCAACTAAATGTAATTAATATCGTCTATTTTAAATTGGGTCGATAAGTTACATCTCTTAAATATTAATTTTATAGATTATGCATGTCTACACTGATTTGGTGATGATTACAATTGGTTGAACTTGATGTATAATACTCGCTTTTGAGGTTCTCTCATGGTCAGCGTTAAGGTTCATTGCCCCCGTTGTCAGTCTGCTCAAGTTTACCGCCACGGTCAGAACCCTAAAGGCCATGACAGATTTCGCTGCCGTGACTGCCACCGCGTGTTTCTGCTCACCTACACCTATGAAGCCCGTAAGCCGGGTGTCAAAGAGCAGATAACCGAAATGGCGTTCAACGGTGCCGGTATCCAGTGGGGCCTTGCAGCCTCAACCCGCTCAAGGATATAGGGCTTAAACGGATCCAGCTTCCTGGGGCGGGGAAGACGAGCAGAATAACGGGCTTTAGCCGGCGGCTCCTGCATGCGAATATAGCGGCGGACGGTCTACCGCGAACAAGAAAACTGTCGTGCAATACCTCGAATAGACACGCCCTGACGTACAAGAACTGCAATCTCCGCGCGTAACTCCAATGTCAACATCGGCAGCTCCAAAGCTGCCATTTTTGCCCAAGGTGAGTCAGTTTTACATTGGCATGTGGGTCATTTTTACATCGGTACTAACACATATGGAAATCTTGTAGTTAAGGTTAATATATTCCTTTATAAAAATTCTCACATTTATTAAAGTAGAACTATGTTAACTGAATGTTAGTTGGGGCGGAACCTCAATCACACACTGATTAAAAAATAGGTTGTAGCAACTGACCATTTCAAATCCGCTAAGTGTGCTTGGCTAACAATCCAAGAATTTGAAATCTTGTAAAAACTTAATAATGGTCAATTTTATGATTGGTTACACCGTAATGAACCTGAAGTGCCGGAGCGTTCTGCTTTTATAAATATATTATTTAATGTAGAGACTTTTTTAGTTTGAAAAATCGCTATCAGAAAGGGAGGTTTCAGTTATTAAACTATGCCACACATATTTATTACATTAAATGTAAATAAATAACTTTACCTTTAAGTATGTTTGATTGTGATTCTTTAGTCACTGTTTTTTAGAATGAAATAATTTCTTATTTAACCATAATAATTTTAATTTAAATTATCAAATAAAGAGTTAGTAAAATGAAATTTGTATTTATAACTTTTCCATTTTTGGTTGTTTTATTATCTGCATGTACTAACAATAATCTAATTAATAAGGAGGTTGAACAAGAACAACTGCACCTGTAGAGATAAGTATTATTGATAATACTGAATATAGTCTATCAGTGATAGATAAAAAACTCCCATGGGGAGTATGGGTGAAGCATCCATTATCAGTTATTCCTAAGTATAATAAGGATACCTTTATCATAAGGGGGACTCCAACTTCTGGTACAGAAGGTTATGTTGAATACTCAATTTTTAATGCGTCTTTCAAGGTACATTGGGACTACCCTCATTGGGGAAAAGGCATCACTATGTTGAAGTAAATGATCCTCATAAATTGTATGATATTTTTTGTAATGGGTGTAATACCAATGATTTCACTATATATGTAAACCAAAAAATAAAACCTAATAATTACAATACATTAATAATGTCAGACCCTCAAGTATGGAGATTGGATACTACAGGTAATAATCCGAATAAAGATCAAAAAAATTGGGAGTCTATAAATAAAAAAGCATCTGAAAGTATTAACTTATTGAATAAAAAAATTATTTTTTATTTGGTATAATTAACGGTAATATTAGTGAGTTTAGGAGGCGCACTACCCGCGAAAGTTTCGATAATATATACACAGATAATATTAAATTCCCATTACTTATTGGTCTTGGTAATCATGATTATGCTAATAATGTTAATGATTGTACCGAAGGGTGGGATTTTAGTATGAATGCATGTGCTCGTATGGCAGTATTTGATCCTATTAATAGGATTGATTCATATAATATTTTTCTGAATTATTTCTCTTCAGACTATGATGATAATACACAGAGAGGAAGCCTTGGCTACTCTTGGGATATGGGGGATGTTCACTTTGTACAAATGAATAATTATCCTACTTATGCTGTTGAACTCTATCATTATGCAAATAAAACTGTACATGTCACAAAATCAATTAACTGGTTGGAGAATGATCTAAGAAAAGCGAATACACGCGGTAAAGCAAGTATAATTAATTTTCATGATGCTTATCAGCATATAAAAACAAATACAAATGCAGAGGAAAAGTTAAGATTGGAGGAAATGATAAAAGATTATAATGTGATGGCACTATTTTCTGGGTATTCACATAATGCTGGTGAATCTAGCTATGGTTTTTTGCAGGGTGTAAAAAATTACAATAGTGGCGCTTTATTTAAAGGTAATTATTTAAAAGTGGAGGTAAATAATAAATGTATAAATGTATAAATGTATAAATGTATAAATGTATAAATGTATAAATGTATAAATGTATAAATGTATAAATGTATAAATGTATAAATGTTTCCTTGTATAATGGTTTTAATGGCGAGCCTAAAAAAATACAAGATTTTAGTGGTGTCTGTGCATCATAATCATTCAGGATTTCTACGCCGGAAAAATTGGGATTTCGGCGTAGAAATCTAATCAGGGCCTTACATTTTTACCCAGGCGTAGAGACTGTGTGTGGTGATATGAAGGTGGGGGGCGACACTTGCAATGCAATGGCCACGATCAGCAACCTATTTAACCGCTTCAATTTTTAATTCTTCAGGATAACGTTTATCGCTCATGGGCATATCTCTCTTAAGTCATCTTAACTGACTCTGAGTTGTCTATTAAATCCGAGCTAGCATAAAAAGGGGGGTGCTGCAAAGCAGCGGCAAGTCAAATACCTGAATAATCGTATCGAGTCTGACCATGCACCTATCAAAAAATTAGTAAGAGCGGCCGGGGGATTCAAACGGCCAAATTGGGGCTGGTCAACACTTCAGGGATTTGAAACATTGGAACGACTAAAGAAAGGTCAATTTGATATTTGGTTACGCCATGACGAACCTGAATATCGAGTGCGGGAAAGATCTGCTTTTATGAATAGGCTCTTTAATATTGAGACAGTTTTAGCCTAATAACTCTACCCATCAATGAGTAAAATCATCGACTTTCATTATTTGCAGCAAGCCCGTAAATAATGCTACTGACATGGTACCGTTTGTATAACTTAACAGGTTACTGCCCTTAACAACAGGCACACACCATCAATCTAAAAGGTTAGTTTTATGGCTTACAATGACAATTTCGACAAACTGAGTTCGTTGAAGATTTTTTATCCGGCTTCTACCTTAAACTCGGCCACAATTTACGGAAATGGTCGTAATCAGGTCGAAGTTATGGTTGGGGTAAAGATACTGGATTCCGATCAGAAACCTTTGGTTATGACGGAGCAGGAGTTGCGCAGCAGTATTTTTCTGTGCGATTATTATACTGGTGAAAAAGTATCGTTAGGAGATTCTCCTGACTAGAATTACACCAATCAGAAGAATGAATATGTAGGTGCACTAGAATATACTTCAGCACGAGCAGAAGTCGACAATACACCTTTTTCTGATGATGGGTATAATTACCTGAAATTATACCTTTACAGTAATAAACGAAGTGACGGAAAGGTTATCGCTGCCGGTATCAATATTCCCAAAGTTGGAGACTTTAATACCACGGCCAATGGTATCCAGACTCCTAATGGTACTAATTCTAATGCATCTACTTTCAAAATGCCGGGCTTTATTACGGCTAAAGCTCTGGAGCCGTACAAGTATACGAAGGGAGATATCTCTCTGAACCAAGAGGTGTCCAATATAGAGGCCGTATCGGATCAGGGAACTCAGTTATATAATATTCGCTGGACTAACTATTATCTGGATATTAGTAAACCGTCTCATGAAATTTTATCGCTGAAGGCAAGTCAATCGTCCGGTTCTCTATTCGGAAGCCACTTTGCTGGGGGGGGATTGGTCAATCATTTGACTGTTCTGCGGATTATGGAAAGAATAATATATCCAAGACGCTCACCGTAAGGTTTAGCAAATACCAATTCCGCTGTACCAACACAATAAATACACAACAAGGAGCTTGCTTTACTTTTGTTAATGGTGTCTGCACTGTTCCGACTTCCTGAAACTATTACGGTCAAACTTACGTTGATATTATCGACCAGTACGGTAATCATGCCTCCCCTAGGCTGAGTCATCGGAATGATCATATCGAGCTCTCTGGTTTTTATTCCGGCTCACGTGATATATCTGAGCACACTGTCCAGAATGTTGGAAACTATGGTGTTTCTGAGGATATTGCTCTGCATATTGCCGATAACGCTCCTAGTATGATTTGTGGTGTGCTGTCTCTGGATGACAATAATTCCAGCTTCAAACCATGTATTAATGTTTCTCCGACCCCAGAAAAAAGAGCAATAATTGATTCTGACTCTCTGCAGACACTCAGGGATTCACATAAAATTACCCACATCATTTGCAGTGTACCTGATGCCCTGAGCAATGACCTAGCCTACTACCAGAAAATGAGTGACCGTGATGGTCTGCCGTACCTGCTTATCTGTTGTCCGAGTCAGCAGTGTTTGACCATTATTCCTCAAACTGAGTTTGGATATGAAAATCGCCCATACAACTATGGCCAGTACGACTGCTACTCACTGGTCAGGGATTATCTGCTAAAAGAAAAAGGCGTAGCGCTTAATGATTACCCTAGAGAGGCTTATTCTGGCGGTTCAGGAACAAATATCTTTGAAGTACAAGCTTCGACGGAAGGCTTCATCAAAGTAGAGGATGTTTCTCTTCAATCCGGCGATGTACTGATATTTAACCTGCCGTCAACCAGTCTACAACCCGCGGCTGTCTACATTGGCAATGGACAGATGTTACACCACTTATCTCCGGGACAAAGCTGTCAGGAAACCTACAACGAGAACTGGAAAAAACGTATCAGTTCAGTTTGGCGTCACAAATATTTAATTAATAAATAATAATACCATGTCCAAAAAAACATTTTTGGACATAATTTTTTCACAGCCCCCGGCTAGGCTGTGAGATATTTATTCGAAAATATAATGGAGATGTTAAAGTAAATGATATAGGTGATGAAAAACCTTATATTACCGCTCTGGTGAAGTATCAGTTTTATTTAAAATAATAATTCCATGGGTGTTTGTTTTCTTTCATAAGAACAGTCCATTATATTTATTTTGTTTGTATGGATAATGATGGGTTTAGATTTTAAATTCTGTATCAGTATTGGCAATTATTAATGTTAAATTGCTTTTTTATTATGGTTACTTTAATTCTGTGAGTGGTTTTTTTAAGTTTCAAAACTCGTCTTTATTGTAATTAATTTATAGTCATTATATTGATTTATATCCGGAGTATTTATTATGAACGAAAAATTCACTTCCCAAACATCAAATTTTATCAGCGCCATAAGCACTGATGTTGATCCGCGCACAGGCCAGTTTATGGTTAATCTGCCCGTTGTATCGTTAGTCGGTAACCATCAGCTGGGCACTGAACTCCTCCTGTCTCTGAGTTATTCATCGCTGAATAACATTAACAGCGGTTTCGGCACCGGTTTTACCCTGACTCTGACATAGTTTAATAACAGAACGAATTTACTGGAACTGAGTGATGGTGAAAAATACCGGGTCAGTCCAGGTACCGATGAGGTTCGCAACCAGAAACTCGAAAATTTTCGTTTTGCATTTACCAATGGTCAGGGAAGCAGAAAGGGGTATACCGTTTTTTGGAAGGATGGAAAAACAGAACTGCTGACAAAAGCTAAAGATGATGAGACATTTGTCACAACCGCTGTCATACTCACCCGGACACAGAATGCCGATACTGATTATGAAAACACCACTACATGGACGTATGAAATCACAACAGCGGGTCCGGTTACTACCATGCGGGATAATACCGGTAATCAGGTAAAGCTTCACTTTGATGGTGCCGGGCGTTAAATTCGCCGCCAGCTGCTTGATACTGACCATACACACGAATGGTTTGATGTTGCCTCAGTACAGTATGATGCCTTTGGTCAGGAACAGCGTGATACCGGACAGGACTGGATTACTGACGGGACAGATTCCGGCAGGTTTCCCGCATATATTCACAGGACGGGGAAGGAATGGCGCAGGTAAAAAGCGGCACTGTCAGCACCCGGCTGGATAAAATCACCGGGTTGCCGGTACAGGAAACGATGACGGATGTCTCCGGGGCTGAGCAGGGTCAGCACAGTTATATCTATGACGGACGGAACCGTCTGCGGGAAGAGAAAGACACAGACGGCAATATTACCACCTACCATTATGACCTGTTTGACCGAGAAGTTTCCAGGACGCTGGCTGACGGTACGGTGGTTACCCGCGAATATACCCCTGATTCAGGTAACGGGCAGGTCAGTGCTATTAAGATACGCGGCCCTGGGACTGACGGGAAAACGCTGACCATG
This sequence comes from Yersinia fenwicki, assembly GCF_043099325.1. Lineage (NCBI taxonomy): Bacteria > Pseudomonadati > Pseudomonadota > Gammaproteobacteria > Enterobacterales > Yersiniaceae > Yersinia > Yersinia fenwicki. The sequence continues at coordinate 26,791 of NZ_CP170756.1, forward strand.
GGGCAGCGTGAATATGACAGTCTGGGCCGGTTAACCCGTGAAATAAGCGGCGGCCGGATGACCGGCTACCGCTACGAAGGTACCTCTCCGGTACCGGTTGAAATCACGTTTCCGCCGGGGAAATCACTGAACTATGATTATATTCCGGAGCTGAGGAATGTTCTATCCTGTGTGAGCGGTGAAGGGATAAACCAGACGTATGACTACGATAACCTGACTGGTGCCCTGTTAAGTGCCGGCGAGGCAGATACCGGATACGACTGTGCCTGGTCACCGTCAGGCAAACTGATTCAGGAGCAGTTTACCCGCCCGGACAGTAAGCGGCAGGCAGATTATACTAGTACACTGGGCAGTGCTCCGCTTAGCTATACGGATATTACCGGGGCACAGACGTGTTATACCCGCGATGAATACGGATGGGTTACCGGAATACAGGACAGTGCACTTGACGTTGTGCTGAACTACGATGCCCTGAAGCGTCTGTCAGTTCAGACTGTGACGGACAGAGCCTGCGGCGCACAACTGACCACGGCGTTTGAATATGACGATTTCAGCCGTGAAATCAGCCGGACACTCACAGACAGTAAAGAAGCCACGCTGACCACAGAGATGCACCGGCTGAAAAACGGACTGCTGAGCCGCCGTGTCACCCGGCAGAGCAGCACGGTGCTGAAAGATGAGCTCTATGAATATGATTGCCGTCACCGGATAAGTGGCAGCAGTATCAGTATGATGCGATAAATAATCTGACCGAGGTTACTACCACTCTGGCGGACTGCAGTAAAGATACCGCCGTGTATCTCTACCGGAATACCGCAGACCCCGCACAGCTGTCAGAAGTGACACACACTCATGCGGCCTATCCGCCGCTGATTAAACTGGAATATGATACCAACGACCGGATGATTAAAGATGAAACGGGCAGAACCCTGGTTTACGACGTGGCAGGCCGGTTGACGGAGGTCAGCGGAGAAAATATGGCTCTGTCGCATTAGCGTAGAGAAGTTAGCAAAAGTGGCACTGCCGGTTTTTTAGGCAGCCAACAAATAGAATTGTTCCGTCGGGGATAAACCCTCGCCGTCGGGAGGCTGAAGCTGCCCTTTACGTATCATCTGCACACACTCAATGCCAGCCAATATCGTCTGTGCCCGGCGAAATGATTTGAATCCCAGCATCGGCCGTATTCGTCGTTTGATGTTTCGGTGGTCCTGCTCAATCAGGTTGTTCAGGTATTTACTCTGCCTGACGGTAATCGCTTCCTCATCAGGTTTTTCAGCGTTGAGCGTGGCTAAAGCTGCGGTGTTGGCTCCACTTTTATCGATGGTGACCACATCAGGTTCGCCGTGATAACGAATGGCCTTGCGAAAGAAGCGTAATGCCGCTGCAGCGTCCCGTTTGGCGGTCAGCAGAAAGTCGATGGTCTGGCCTGAAGTATCCACCGCGCGGTAAAGATATTTCCACTGACCTTTGATTTTGATGTAGGTTTCATCCATTCGCCACCGACGACCTACTGAGCGTTTATGCCGACGAAATACCTTATCCAGCAAGGGCACCAGACGGATAACCCAGCGGTGTAACGTGGAGTGATCAACAATAACGCCACGCTCTGCCATCATCTCCTCGAGATTACGCAGGCTGAGGCCATAAGCGAGATACCAGCGAACACACTGAGCGATAACATCAGTGGGGTAATGCAGGCTATGGAAGGCTTTTTGGATCAGAGACATGGTCAGGCAACATCGTAAAAAAAACAGCATGTTACCTGACTACGCCTTAATGCGACAGAACCAATAAAAGTTCGCCATAGCTAACGCGCCTACTTTCAATAGATTAACCTCATTGAGTTACTGGCGATTTCACCCTGAAATAAAAACAAAATATCAATATAAAACAATTGATTAATGAATTTTATTTGATGGCGAATTTTCATGAGTGGATATAAAATCAAGCAGATTACAGTACTGATTTCAGTGGCGATTTCAGGCTGAAATCGCCACTTCATTGATAGAATTACTGTGATAAATGTTTCTTCATTGTGTGCAAAATAAGTCGGTCAAGTTCTACCTGCAACTCTTTTGGCAAACGGCTAAACTCATAGCTAAAAGCGCGTCCCTTTATACGTTTTCGAGCGTATTTATCTTTTTCTTCAAAGTACCATAATTTTTCAACAACAGCAGCCTGTTTTTCAGGTTTAGCTAAAATACCGTCTAAAACATGTCGAAACGACTTTATTATTTCATTTTTCAGTTCATCAGAGACCAGCTCATTAGAATTAGGGATTTTTTCTATTTGCTTCCTAACCGAATCAACGAATGTTTCTAGTTTGAGACTACGCAGCCGTAATTGTTCATCAATATCAAGCAAGAATTTATAATCTGGATAGGTTAGTTCATATTGAACAGGGAAAAGTTCTAACATCATCTCAGGTACCGATGCGGCCTGAATAGCTCGAGTAACTTTCGCAGAAGATAGGCGTTCCGATTGGGCTATCTCCTTTTGGTTCATGCCCGAATCGCGGAGAAGTAAAAGCCTTAATCCAATCTCACGTAAATTATGTTCTTTTGCAGTTTGAATATCAGCGGCGAGTTTTCTCGCATCATCCATATCAATATCGTCCTGAGTAACCAGCACATTGAGATCGACATGGCAAATCAATGCGGCAGCTCTGCGACGTGACCCGTCGAGAATTTCAATTTTTCCGTCAATTATACGTCCAATTGCCGGGAAAAATTGTTGAAAACGAATGGTCCTGATAATGTCCTGAAGTGACTCCTCTGTAACACCGGCTTGATCTCTACCATTTGTGGCTAGAGATACAAATGAGCGTTCAGCAATATCTTCTGCTGGAATAGTTTCAAACATGAAGACAGCTTTTTTCCCTGAGGCAAGAGTAAAAATCTGGCGATAATTATCAGTTGATACATTGGACAAAGGGGAACCACTAAATGTCCGGCCGATGGTTAGGCGTTTTTTTGTCATGGAATACCTCAGTTCATCCGAATAAATTCGATGCGATCGAATACAGCTTTAGCAAAATCTTCCGCCGCAGCACGAGCATTTTTTAATGCTTCACTGCTGCCAACATAGGTCGAGGGGTTGGCGGAAATAACTGTATCAAAAGATTCGCCACATCGTTCAAAACCATCAAGGCGTGGTAGGGCCACATCCAACATATCCCCTCCAAATATCTCTTTGGCCAGGCTATGACAAAGTTTGTGGTCAGATTTATTCTGCAATTTAGACATAAATCCTATATTGCCCTGAAGGGGATACTTAGCCCCTGATTTTTCTATCATCTCAATAAGTTCAGGAAGGCGAGTGAGATACTTTAAGGTGGAGTGGAAATCGACTTGGGCAGGGGGGATCGGCGTCATAAGCAAGTTCGATGCAGCAATAGCATTACTCAGGAAAGCATCGAGATGTGGGCCACTATCGATAAAGATAAAGTCATAATCCTTCTTGAGTTTATCAATAATATTCTCTTTAAGAACGGTATAGATATTCTGTCCAGATAAATGTTCGGAACATAGCTCTTTCCATTGCGATGCAATAAATGCATCTTCAATAGAAGCAGGGATAACATCAACACCCTGCACAATAGAAGAAATGACAAATTCAGACAAAAGTTCTTCGCGGGATACATTCTGTAGCATTGCCTGAGCAGAGGTTGTATCTACAGCCCCAATAGAACGAGAGTGATTTAGAAACATTGTAGCTGAAGATTGAGGATCAAGGTCGATAACCAGAATTCTTAAATCTTCATAAAGTAGGTGAGGGTGGGCACGTAATCCATGAGCAAGTGAAACCGAACTAACTGTTTTCGATACGCCACCTTTCAAATTACCAACAAAAATCGTGAAGGCTTCACCGTGGCGATCACGGTATTTAGGAACACCACGATGGTGATAAATATCTATAATATTTTGCAGTGACATTGCATATTTTATAGATGTACCTGCCGGTTTCTTCAAAAATGTGTAACCTTTTTCTTCCATTTCGGTGACAGCATAGTCAACACTTGCGCGAGTCAATTTAGGTAATTTGGCAACAGTAGCCTTGGCATAAGTCTGGAAATAAGTCGTTTCTTCCAGCTCTTCCTTTTGTTCTTTAATCTGTTTGGTCAGAAGAGTGAGCATGTGTTCAGATCGCTCAGCCACTCTATAGATTTGTTTAGTATTTACAGACAAAAAACACCTCAACATGTAGAATTTAAGAATATACACAATAATGCTACACATAGGCGGTAATGTAAATTTTTTACTCTAAAATAAACTGAATTTTATTTTTAGTTGCAGATCTCCATATCAGAATAAGAGCATGCGCATGAATATCAATCACGCTACGTGAAATCTGAGAGATTTTTCAGAGCTAAGGCCACTACATTTCAATGTAGATGTTGCCTAGAACGGGCTTGATATAAGGTTTCTGTAGCTGGCGGTATTAGTTGGCTTGGTTTTTGACCATAAGAAGGCAGGGCATAGTCCCATAGGCGCTAACCAAATCTGAATTGGTGAATTCCTTCGTTCTGATACCTCCGTTTTCGCCGCCCTGAAGTACGGAGGTGTCGCTGGATCCTGCCCCATTCAGTTATGCACGTGAAAAGGCTCTGTCGCATTAGCGTAGAGAAGTTAGCAAAAGTGGCACTGCCGGTTTTTTAGGCAGCCAACAAATAGAATTGTTCCGTCGGGGATAAACCCTCGCCGTCGGGAGGCTGAAGCTGCCCTTTACGTATCATCTGCACACACTCAATGCCAGCCAATATCGTCTGTGCCCGGCGAAATGATTTGAATCCCAGCATCGGCCGTATTCGTCGTTTGATGTTTCGGTGGTCCTGCTCAATCAGGTTGTTCAGGTATTTACTTTGCCTGACGGTAATCGCTTCCTCATCAGGTTTTTCAGCGTTGAGCGTGGCTAAAGCTGCGGTGTTGGCTCCACTTTTATCGATGGTGACCACATCAGGTTCGCCGTGATAACGAATGGCCTTGCGAAAGAAGCGTAATGCCGCTGCAGCGTCCCGTTTGGCGGTCAGCAGAAAGTCGATGGTCTGGCCTGAAGTATCCACCGCGCGGTAAAGATATTTCCACTGACCTTTGATTTTGATGTAGGTTTCATCCATTCGCCACCGACGACCTACTGAGCGTTTATGCCGACGAAATACCTTATCCAGCAAGGGCACCAGACGGATAACCCAGCGGTGTAACGTGGAGTGATCAACAATAACGCCACGCTCTGCCATCATCTCCTCGAGATTACGCAGGCTGAGGCCATAAGCGAGATACCAGCGAACACACTGAGCGATAACATCAGTGGGGTAATGCAGGCTATGGAAGGCTTTTTGGATCAGAGACATGGTCAGGCAACATCGTAAAAAAAAACAGCATGTTACCTGACTACGCCTTAATGCGACAGAACCTTCCATAGCGATCAAGGGTCGCAATATACCAGCGCGCAGTTCCAATGCTGCCAGCAGGAGCTGGATGTTACAGGTAGCATGAGCCGAAAAGGTAACTGCCTGGATAATGCTGTTACGGAAAGGTTTTTCCGCAGCCTGAAAGCTGAGAGGGTTAACTATCGTCGTTATGAAACCCGAAGTCAGGGTATCGCTGATGTTATCGATTATATTGACAGTTTTTATAATCTGAAAAGGCGGCATTATCGGCTGGGAAATATATCGCCGGATGAATATGAACGCCGACTACAGCAATGTGCCTAAATCCGTGTCCGGTTTTAGTTGACCGTTACACTTAGGTAAACTGCAGTACCCCCCATCGGCAAGCCGACGGGTCCCATAATCTCAATTCTTCATATCCAACAGATGAGAGTAAGAAAGGCATAGTAGCTAAATAGCCGGTTAGTCAAGCATCGCAACGGCACGTTGCGATCCAAGCTTCTGTGGTGCTTCCAACATCGTTAAAAGACAGGTCTAGCGGGATTACAGTGATCCTAATTGATCATTGATTTAGTTAATTCCAATTTGCATGAAACCTCTGCCCAAATGAGAGTAATGTCATGTTAATAATATTAATAATATAAATTAATATAAAAACAATCAATTAATTAAAGATTTTCTATACGCTATGAAAACGACAGCTAAAAGAGAATGTTAAATTTAGAGGTATATTAAACATCACGTAAATAACTAGATTATTAAAAATGCGTGGTCAAGTATTTAATATGTTGATTAAGGTGTAGAGCCTGCGTTTTTCGTTGTGGATACCGCATAGCTAAAGTTGATGTAAGGCATCCATTTTGCAAACATACATACCCAGTGAAAAACACGGTTGTGGTAAAGGAGGCATCAGCGTTATCGCTGTCAGCCCTGTAAGCGCACCTTCCAACTCGACTATAACCCCCCCCGAAATGCATGACAGGACCATCGGCACTTCATTGAACGTAAGTATTACGTTTAATTTTATATCAACTCATTAAATACATGGCTACTTCCTGATTTCTAGCCATGGCGGTAAATCTGAGCAGACTGACAGCGAGGACAATAAGCATTAACGGTGGTCATGAGCAAACCTCAAAATTAGAGGCATTACATACCTGAATGCTTATATCCTGACGTTGATAATGTCATTGTATCTCCTTAAATAAAGACACCATTCGTATGAAAAAATCAAATAACGTAAGTGACCATTTTTCCCCAAAAAGTGCAAAAGAAGACAGTGAGATTGTTTATGCAAAAATTCACCCCGGAATTGGCATTGCACGAGTAGGTAACAGTCCCGATGAATATTTCATCGGGCCAGAGTACCCCTTGGTACAACCACTGCCTTACGGCTCAATGCGCGATAGTTCTGGCGCCATCAAACGACAGGCAGCCCGCTTCAGGGTTTACGGCTATAACAAAGCTGGCGTGGCTATCAGGGAATTAACTCCGGATATCGCAGACATTGAGTGGAAGGTGGAAGTTGCCAATACAAAAGCCTCTTGGTATGTCTTCGATGTGGCAATGGATCAGCGAACAGCAAAAGAAGTTCCCCGCCGTAACCCTGATGTCACTGAGTTACGACGTGAATTGGAAATCAGACCGCCCGCGAAAACCATCTGTGGCAAGAATACCGATGCAGTACAGTTAGACGGGGGAACTTTCTTCAGTGTGCCCGCGAATAAGAAAGTCCCGGTCAATTTAGGTGAACTGAGAACAGATGAGCAGGGCCGATTACTGGTATTGGGTGGGCACGGGTTAGCGGAATCGCCTAGTGGTGCGCCATTACTGGTTTATGATGATGAAGGTAAGGAACACAACTTCAATAACTCAGTTGATTGGTACGACGATATTTCAGATGGCCCTATTTCGGCTAAAGTCCAACTGAAAGGGAAAGATATTCCTGTCACTGGCGCTTGGGTGGTGGTGGCACCTCCAGATTATGCTCCGGGTATTGTGCCTTTCCGATCGTTATATGATATGGCGCTCAATACAGCGATTGATGCGGGTATGGTCTCTGCGGATGAAGAAACCTCATACACCAAACATATCTTACCGCAGTTAGAACGTCTTTCCGGGTTGCAGTGGGTAAATTTAGGGTCTGCACAACTGCACGGACCGGGTGGTTCCTATCCTATCAATACTGCACTGATCCACGAACTCGCTAACGACGCTAGCCAAGAAAAACGTGAAGAGGTGTATAAAAAATTCCGGGCACCTGACGATGAGACCTCCGAAGGTAATGACGCATTAAAATGGCCTCCATTATATGGCGATGCTTATGGCTTAAATGCTCCGGCTTTAAAAGGCGATCTTTTGCCGGTTTCAGCACAGAGTTATAAACATCTTACCAACTTTAGTCAGTCGCATTTTTCCGCAGATCTGAATAAAGAAGACTATCCACTGAATAGCGGTTTCCCTGCACCTGTTTATGCAAAACCTCTTGAGGAATCGCCTATTGCAGAACAACCTGCGCGGCTCGATGCTGGCCCGTTATCCTACTGTTGTGCTGATGCTTTCCACCCTGGCTGTGAACTGACATGGACTATGCGTCACGCCTCACTTTACAGTGAAGTGGCTCGCATTAAGCTCCGTGAACCTCATCTTCCGAGAGAGGATTATGGTGATATCTTGACGCCAGAGCAGGCGGTGGCGAAAGATGGTCCTTTGCATGCTCAAGCGCCTGGCGACCTGACTCGTTGGATGGGGGTGCCATGGCACGGTGATACAGCGCGTTGCCGCTCAGGTTATGATCCAGAATTTCATCCGTATTTGCCTTCTTACTGGCCAGCCAGTGTGCCTAATCAAGTCCTCTCTGAAGAGAATTTTTTGATTTACGCCAATACTGACCTGAGTGATGAAACGCGCCATAATGCTTTTCAGTTCCGGGATGTCTGGATGCGCAAGTTTATGACAGAGTTTGATAATCCTGAAGACACCATGCAGGCAATGGTTAAGCGATTTGATGAGATGGGCATTGTACAGCGCCGCCTGCCGCCTGCTGATTATGCAGAGCAACATCCGACAGTGTTTGTCGAGCAGCTCAAATCAAACCAAAAACCATTATCTAAAGCGGCATCTGCGATTGGTGGTTATATTGATGGCTCGCCTGTCAAAGACCGAGATGAACTTCTCAAAGAAGCGGGCTGGACGGATGAGGCATGGAATAAATTCCAACGACGTCTATGATGCCAATACTTTGCGATGTAATAGTTGTCGGAGCTGGCCCCGCGGGGGCTGTTGCGGCACGTGTTCTGGCCCTGAAGGGGCTGGACGTCATTATGTTAGACAAGTCGATTTCGTCGCAACCTAAGGTTGGTGAAAGCTTGCCCGGAGCTATCACCCCTTTGTTACAGGCAACGGGTTTATATCCTTGGTTTTTAAAGAGTAAACCATTGCGGAACTATGGCAATATCTCTATCTGGGGCAGTGATAGCCCGCAAGAGACTGATTTTATTAATGATCCCTATGGCTGTGGATGGCACGTTGATCGGCCGCGTTTCGAGAATTACCTGCGAGAGGCGGCCATCGATGCAAAGGCGCGCTTCCTGCATAAACCTCTGACATCGGTAAAGACCACCGCTCAAAGCGTTGAGGTGAATGCTGGCGATTGCACCATTACGGCACGATGGATTATCGATGCCAGCGGAAAATCTAGAACCGTGGCAGAGCGATTGGGTGGCATCATACATAGGGGGCCACCGTTACTCTCGTTGTATTCATGGTATTCCAGTCATCATGCTGACACGCGAAGTATTGTCGAAGCTATTCCGACGGGATGGTGGTATTCCGCTGGGCTTCCTGAAGATAAGCGGGTACTTGCTTTACAAGTTAATCCGAAAGAGGCTCGGCTTTATCGGCAGCCTGCCGATTTTATTGCACATTTGCGCGATAGCCAGCATATCAAACGCTGGTTTGCTGATGATGAGCACCATGATGCGCCGGTACATATGACCGATGCTACGGGAAGCCATCTGGTTAACGTCTCTGGCCAGCGTTGGCTTGCTATTGGCGATGCCGCATTGTCTTTCGACCCCTTATCATCGCAAGGGATTTATAACTCTGTTTATACCGGGCTACGAGGTGCTCAGGCAGTTTTTGCCTCCCTGAACAACGGAGACCAAACATTACTGACTGAGTATAATGAACGTATTTTGACCATCTACAGCACATACAAGGAGGAAATCAGACGCTATTACCGCCAAGAACAGCGGTGGCCCGAGGAATCTTTTTGGGCCATACATCATAATAATAAAAAGCAGTTTCTACCAAGAGAAACGTGAAATCTATTATGAGTTCACTCGAGCCACTGTATTAAACAGGACTCACTGAGCTGCTACTAATTAGGGCTACGGGTGTCAGGTGAAAATAGTGGTTTAGGGTGTAGTAGAACCAAAATAGCGGTTAATAGAATAAATTAAGTAGCCAATATAGACACAGCCAATTTGGTTGGTCTATTTTTGGCTATTTAACTGTCGCTACCGATGTAAATTTGACCCACCTAGGGTAAAAGTGGCAGTTTTAAGGCACTGCCAATGATGACATTGGAGACCAGAGTGGAGATTCACGTTTTACACCGTCAAGGCATGTCCATCCGTGCCACCGCACGGCAGCTTTCATGCTCCCACGAGACCGTTCGACGATATATCCGTAGTCCACTACCGGTGGCTGACATGCGTTACAAGCCGCGTATGCCGAGAACATGCAAGCTTGACCCGTTCAAGCCGTATGTTCTCGAGCGCGTTGCTGCTGCCAGACCACAGTGGATACCGGCCAGTGTGCTGCTATGCGAGATACGCCAACGGGGATATGATGGCGGATTGAAGTGGCACACTAAATTTGGCCACCTGAATAGAGGTGATATCATCGCCTCATAGTCAAAACAGGTGACATAATGACCAGAAGTAATAGACGTAATTTCAGCCCAGAGTTCAAACTTGAAGCCGCACAGTTGGTCCTCGATCAGCATTACACCGTTTCCGCTGCTGCCACGGCAATGAATGTCGGTAAGTCCACCATGGATAAATGGGTCCGTCAGCTTAAAGAAGAACGCATCGGTAAATCCCCAAAAGCCTCACCGATAACGCCTGAACAGATAGAGATCCGCGAGCTAAAGAAACGACTTCAACGTATTGAAATGGAAAACGATATTTTAAAAAAGGCTACCGCGCTCTTGATGTCGGACTCCCTGAACAATTCTCGCTAGTTGAGAAACTCAGGACGCGGTTTTCTGTTTCCACTGTTTGCAAGGTGTTCGGGATCCATCGCAGCAGCTATCGATACTGGTTCAATCGGCCACGTTTACCTGATGCGGAGCGTGTCCTTTTACTGGGGTTGATCCGTGAAGTTCACCACGCCAGTCAAGGTTCCGCAGGGGCGCGAAGTATTGCCGATATGGTCAGCGCAAAGGGAATGCCTTTAGGTCGTTGGCGGGCAGCTAAGCTAATGAAAGAACTGAATATCGTCAGTTGCCAACAACCCGCGCATCGCTACAAAAAGGCCACCAAAGAGCATGTAGATATCCCGAATCATCTGGAGCGTCAGTTCGCGGTGACCGAGCCTAATCAGGTATGGTGCGGTGATGTGACGTATCTCTGGACGGGTAAACGGTGGGCTTATCTGGCGGTGGTTTTGGATTTATTCTCCCGCAAACCAGTCGGCTGGGCGATGTCGTTTTCACCTGACAGTGCGCTGACGGGAAAGGCATTAACGATGGCCTGGGAATCAAGAGGTAAACCCGCGGGTATTATGTTCCATTCAGATCAGGGCAGTCACTATACCAGCAGGAAATTCAGACAGTTACTGTGGCGATATCGTATAAAGCAAAGCATGAGCCGGCGGGGAAATTGTTGGGATAATAGTCCAATGGAACGCTTTTTCCGAAGCCTGAAATCAGAATGGGTACCGAAAAGTGGTTACGCTAATTTTAGCGACGCAAACATAGCGATAACGAGTTATATCATTGGCTATTACAGCCGGCTCAGACCCCACCAATATAACGGTGGATTAACACCCAATGAATCAGAAAGATTGTTTTGGGAAAGCTCTAAAGCCGTGGCCAATTTTTGTTGACCACTTCAATGCTGAAGCTACCAGCGGCATAACTCAAGTGGTAGTTTCGGTACTATTTAAGTATCCCTATCCCGAACTGGTTTAATCCGGTACTGTATAAGCCTGTAATACCAACCCTAACCAGACTGGTATCATTAAAGGACTCAAACAGTACCATGACCATGTTTATTCGTGCCTACCTGCGGGCCTCCACCAGTGAACAGGATGCGCAACGCGCTCGTGATATGCTTGACCGTTTTGCTCATGAGCATAATGTTGTCATCTGCAACTATTATGCTGAGAATGAATCCGGTGCTCGTCTGGAACGCCCCGTACTTTTTCGTCTGCTCGACGACTGCCGACCTGGTGATGTGCTTTTGATCGAGGATGTTGATCGTCTTTCTCGTCTTAACGGGGATGAGTGGGAGCAATTGAAATTGATTATTCGTCAACGTGGTGTCTGCGTTGTGGCGGTCAATGTTCCTACCACCTGGCAGCATCTTTTACCCAAATCTTATGAATTTGATAACCGGATGTTTGCGGCCATCAATGACATGCTGCTCGATATGCTGGCGGCTATTGCTCGTCGTGATTATGAACAACGGCGGGAACGGCAGCAACAGGGGATCTGCAAAGCTAAAGCTGAAGGGAAATATCGAGGTCGTCAGATTAACAAGGTGCGTTACGATGCCATCAATCGATTGCTGTTGAGTGGCAGCTCCTGGAGCCAGGTGCAAAAAACCATTGGTTGTAGCCGGAGTACCATTAGTAGTGCCATCAAATATGCTGCAAGCCAGAACGAGGTAAAAAACTTACCCCACAGAGTGAACTCCCCTACTCCACTTTCCATGACGTTGTTTGTGTCGATAGAAAATGGCAGTAAATTTACCCGTGGGAAGAAAAAGACCCGAGAGTTGATTGACTGGTTCATCGAAGCTGAATTTGACGGTCAAGCCTTAGATGGCAATGAATACCGGGTACCGATGACCGCAGAAAACGATGAGCAATTGAAAGAGCAGGTAGATTATTTATTCAGTGAAATTAATATGATAGCGGATATTCGTAACTGTATGGTCATTGACTGCCTGCTTACCAATGATCAGACAGGCCAGGGCTGGGATGATTGTGCCGGTTGTTGGCGGTAAGTTGGTGCGACGAAGTCACGGATGAGTCCGGTATTTACTCACCTGCGTCATGTGTGGAGATAAGTTCAACTTGTGTGTATGTGGGTGTTGAGGTTTTAACATTCACGATAAGGGCATACTGGGCCAGAACCTCAATAAATTCATCCAGATTACCGGATACCCGAAACGGTACTGGCTGCAGCTGTTTCCCACCCACAGAGAAACCGGCATTTAATTTTTCTTTTTCTACATAAAAACCAGATGTTCCTGGGGGAAGCTCATCAATTTCTTCTGAGTGCCACTCCTTCTTGTTCATTACGGCATTATCCCACCCCTTTTCTTTCAGACATTCAGTCGCATACGTTAGTCGAAACAGGTCAGATTGCTTATCCAGAGCGCCGGTGCAGGAACGCCACAAGTATTCCAGGTGCTGCTTCAACTTACCCGTCAAACCTTGCTGACGACCTTTATCCAATAGCCATTGGATATCGATAGCGACTCGTTTCGAGAATCGTTTTTGTTTCTGTGCCAGAGACAACCAGCGAACCAAAAAAAGGTTCTCAGCGGTAGGTGCGCTGACTTTGCCTTCTTTGTGAGCCAAGTGAAGCGCAATGAGGGCGCAGAATGCCAGGTGGGAAAGTTCAGTCGTGGTATCTTCTATATTATTATTCATTAGGTTACGTAAGTCGGCCTAGTGTGAGCGAAGTTTTCATTTAATGAAATTCGGGTTATCTATCAAATAACTAATTGAAATATATGTTATTTAATTATATTTTTAATTCTCAACAAACGAGTTTTTTCTTCCAGACGTATATCTTCCATTGGTTGTTCAGTACGACTGTCTTTGATCGTGAGATTGAGTTGTTCGCTGATATGCTGAGATTCATTCTGGTTTAATGTGATGGAGGCAATGTGTACCGCGCAAGGATAAGAGTGGCAATCCAGCAAGTCAAGCCGATATCCATCGTCCATGTAGTTCCATTGTCTCAGTGACAATTCGGTTCCCTTGAGTATGGTGTACAAACCGTCGCGATTGAGCCGAATTTCATAATGCGGTAATGCTGGTCTGGCCCGGATATTCATCAGTCCGCAGTTGATGATGATGGTCTGATTTTCATGAAGAATATTTTCTGCCCGTTTTTTCATTTCATCTTTGTTCATGGTTAGCTGAATCCCTTATCCGCATAATGGTCTGCCGGGATGATTTAAATTCCCGGGTGATATTCGTAATATTGTTTCCAGTACGAAACCGAACCGTTTTGGACAGCATCAGGCGGCAAGCTCCAGTCGCAATTAATAGCCTATTATCGGTCAGCTATAGCGGCATGATGAATACGGTTGCCCCAAACTTCAAATAGTACAACTGCATGGCCACTTCGGCAGATGTTCCTGCATCAACGCCATTCGGCTCAGGGCAATGGCCGTTTCATCATGGGTCACAGGAACAGGACATTCCCCCGTTGTCATCAGCATATACCCTCTGTTAATGTAATACGCAAGGAATACATATGAAATACGCGTGTAATTCAAAGGGATTACATTATTTCTGTTTTGTGCTCCAAGCGGAAAAGCTGCTAGGTCTGCTTTTCCGAGCCCTAGAGCCATTGGTTTTCTGCTGGGGATCATACCTGTGTAATTCATTTGTATTACACAGTTACGCTGTACATAATCTGCAGGGAAATACCCAATACCCCCTGAATACATTCTACTTTTCACATAGCGCAATCCTGCCGTTTCCTCTCTATTCTGACCGACTCTGAGGCCTTATGCACGGGAATAAATCGCCGATACTGTTTTGCATGCGTGATTAAATGTAATACAAAAGACTTTTATGTGTAATATTTATGTATTACATAATATTTCCAAGCTGAAACGCACCGGTACGCTGGTCTTGGCGCTCAATTGCGGTATTCTAGATTGTAAATGGGCGTTATTCAGGCGGAGGTGAGTTATGGACAGCTGGTTAGATAAAGCCAGAGATAACATGTTGCGATATTCTTCAAGTCAGGCGTGGCCGACCGTCATGAAAGAGTGGTCGGTCACAGGGGGATTTATTGACTCGCACTCCATCAATAAAACCTGTGAGCTATGTGACAACGAAGGGCTGCGCTATCAGTTTCAGATTACCAACTCCCTCACACATTATTCCCTCTGGGTGGGCTCTACCTGCATTAATAAATTCGTCCCTGTTTTTGTGAGTGGCCGGGAGCTGCTCGGGGAAGAAAAAGAAGCTGAAGTGCGTAGAATTATGTCGGCCGCCCGGGCAACCTCACGGCAGGAACGCGCGAAGGCGGTTCTGGCACAGTTAAAAATCAAAGAGCCTGATAAATTCAGCGATCCGAAATGGGTGGCTAATCTCGATGTCGGGTACTCAGCCAGTCAGTTAAAAATGATTGCGGTGCTTTGTAAAAGCTACCAAATAATCTTTAACTCCGGGGATTTTAAAATCAATACCCGCAAGGTTAACGTTGTCGATCAAATCCGGATTCTGGAACCCTGGCAGTATTACACTATGAGGGACGCAATCCCTAAAAGCCGGCATAAGCAGTTTGACGCATGGTTTGCAGCGAAGAGAACCCGCTGAGTAATTAATGTAATTCTTATGTAATACATAAGAATTACATTAATGGTTAATCAGAGGCTTTTAAGGTGCTTTTTGAGTAGAGCATCGAATTTTTCACATTCTGCCTCCAGCTCAGGTTTTTTGTCATGAT
Organism: Yersinia fenwicki; assembly: GCF_043099325.1. Classification (NCBI taxonomy): domain Bacteria; kingdom Pseudomonadati; phylum Pseudomonadota; class Gammaproteobacteria; order Enterobacterales; family Yersiniaceae; genus Yersinia; species Yersinia fenwicki. The sequence goes on from NZ_CP170756.1 coordinate 42,111, forward strand.
ACATCGCGTAATGTTGTACTTCGGAAATTATACGACCGATAATTAAACTGTCTGTTTGATCAAGTGAATTAATGTCGGAAAGCTTGATGCCAATACAATCTAAAATTTTCTCTACGGTATCCATATTTAATCCCCAGACTCATTTTCAAGCGTATTAATTCGTTTTTAAGTTATCGTGCTTTCGGCCCTCTAACTACACTCCGTTCTCATTATGTAATATACAAGAAATACAAATGAATTTGTTATGTATTACAGATTCTCTTTTATCATCTCCAGAACCTTCTCCGGACCGACTTCCCGGGCCAGATACAGCGCAGCGCGTAACACCGTCGAATCGGTGATGGTTTTAGTTGTCAGTTCCTGAATTTCATCAACCAGCTCAGTACACATGACTTTTTCTGCCGGCGTCATGCGGATGGTTTTCGGGTTTTCGCTGGTTGTCCGGTTCCGGTTTACCTTGACGTTAGAAAGGCGAGTTTTTGCTTCGCCCTGACTGGATTCCGGCTTGACCATCGCGGGACGGGTGAGTGGACCTTTTGCCATTATGCAGCCTCTTTAGATAAGACAGTTTCTAGTTCACGCATTAGCGAGCGGTAATCGTTCAGTGCCAGTGAGCCTTTGTTATAGAAATAAAGTGGGACGCAGGCCACCTGTGCCTGTGAAATATTCTCATCTGCCCGGATACGGGTTTCCAGATAGTTATTCTTTGTCCGCTCACTGTTGCTCAACTGGTCATGGAGATAGGTATTCATTTTCTTCTTGGAAGCATTGTATTCGTTTCGGAAAACGCTGAACTGAGTAAAGCTGGTTTCTCTGATTTCATCCAGATAGTCCAGAACAACATCGAGCCCCGTCAGTGCGAAGCTGCCACCATCTACCGGGATCAGAACATGGTCTGCCATAAAAGCAGCGTTCGTGGTGGACAGGTTAAGACCCGGAGAGCAGTCAATCAGTATGTAGTCGAATTTATCCATCACTGACTGCAGATGGCGGGACAGGATTTTTTCCCTGTGGTGACGGGTAAGGCAGTTTTCCATCACGCGTTCAAATGAGGGATCTGAGGGGATTATAAATAAGTTATTAATCTTATCTTCACCGCTGACCGCTGGAATAATAGCATCCAGAATGTTGAAGCGCGGGTTGTTGTACAGATCGCAGATGGTATGGCCGTACTGGGCGTAGTATTTTTTCCCGTTGGCCATAACCTCTGTTGAGTTTGCCTGCTGGTCGCCATCAATAAGTAATACACGTCGTCCGCCCTGTGCAAGGGTCATTGCCAGGTTGGTGATCGTTGAGGTTTTACCTGCACCGCCTTTGTTATTCATGATGGCGATAATTTTAGCTTGGGTATCTGCCAAGGGAGCGAGTACAGATTGCTCTGGGGTTTCTGTCATCGGGAGTTCCTCTCTCTATGAAATACTTTTGTATTACGTTTTTGCGAAGACCAGACAGCGTCTTATGCAAAGATAATAGCACTATAAATGTAATACACAAGTATTTTATTTGAATTACATGTGTAGTTTTCAATGTTAGGGACCAGTATTTCGTATTCACGAATTGCTACTATGGAACTTCCTGTATGTAAACTAATCCTTACTCTACGGTTTACACGGGGCGCTTACTTTTGACGTGATTTTTCCTGTTTACTTTATCGATACTGATTTTTGTCATGCCATATCTTTTACATTATAGGTTTGGGCCGCTTTGGCTCCCCGCCTGCGCCCATCACGCGGAGCCACTAACGAGTCTCCGGCCTGTCGGCTACCAACCGATGCCTGACGTCAACATCCCGCTTGCAGCGACCGTTATGGTCGCGCCGCTTTCACTGCCCTGCGGTAAATCGGCAGGGCGCTAAAGCACCGGCAAAGCCGGTTTCTGGTTATGACCCCATTCTCTGCATTGTCACCGAAGTCAGTTGCCGTGAAAGACTTTAGCCCAGCGCGCCTCGCACACAAGCCCTTTTTCCGGACAAGCCATAAAAAGGGCTTGTGTACTCATCTTATCGCCGGGCGACGTCTTTTTATCACGGCAACAGCCTCCCGTGACACATCGAGGGAAAAGGAAGACGCCAGAAGACAGCCATTTTACCCTTACTCAGGAGAATTATTATGTCCCGTTTATCATCCGTTTTTCGTTCTGAAAATGTCATCCGTAAAGAACGCGCACTGACCAATGATGAGTTAATGCGCTACGTTCCGAGCGTTTTTTCTGAGGAAAAGCATGAGTCACGCAGTAGTCGTTACACTTACATTCCGACTATTACGCTTTTGGATAATTTGCGTAATGAAGGTTTTCAGCCGTTTTTTGCCTGCCAGACTCGCACACGCGATGCCGGGAAACGTGAACATACAAAACATATGCTGCGTTTGCGCCGTGAGGGACAAATTTCAGGTCAGGAAGTACCGGAAATTATTTTGCTGAATAGCCATGACGGAAGCAGTAGCTATCAAATGATCCCCGGTATGTTCAGATTTGTTTGTATGAATGGCATGGTGTGCGGTCAGACTTTTGGTGAAATTCGTGTGCCACACCTATGTTGATCTCTCAACTATGTATAATTAGCTGGCGAGGCATTGCCAGCTCCTACAGTTTATTAGCCAGGAGCTGACAACGTATTTACATAGTTACAGCGTTTTTAAGAAGTTAAGCAGGTCATCCGAAGCCCGAAATCGCTTGAATGCGGAGTCTGGTTCCTCAAGCCGGGAAAGCACTTCTTCCTTCATCTGCAAGTTGGCTTCGACGTAACGATGTGTCGTATTTACGCTTTCGTGACCAAGCCATAACGCAATAAGATTGAAGGAAACTCCGCTTTGCAAGAGATGCATGGCTGTCGTGTGTCTGAGGATATGTGGTGATACACGCTTGCTCTTCAGACTAGGTTGAATGAGAGCTGCACGGTTGACTGCAAGAGTTAAACGTTGTGTCACATTTGCTCGCGTCATCGGCTGGCCCGATCGGGCCGGAAGCAATGGTGTATCACCGAACATATTTGGGTTGATGCGCAACCACGCCCGTATCGCTCTAACCGTAGATTTCCATAGCGGTATCGAGCGCTTTCGTCTCCCTTTACCGTTCAGATGAATGCAAGCGCTTCCATCAAGCACAACATCAACGACACGGATATTGATAATCTCAGACACACGAGCTCCTGTATTGTAGATAAGCGTAAACAGTAAGTGATCGCGTTGTGAGATCCATCCATCGCCAGGGTGGCCCAGTATGGCGATCATTTCTGGCCGGGTTAAGTGGCCAATCAACGGTTGGTCAAAGCGTTTCATTGGTACACCAAGTGCACGCTCTACTGTGTGTAAGGCGGTGATATCGCGTCGCCCAGCAAACCTGAGGAACGTTCGCAAGGCAGTCAGGCGTAAATTACGGCTTCGTACCGAATTCTGCCGCTCTGATTCCAGGTGATCTAAAAACTTCAGAATGAGCTCGGGTGTGATATTTTCCAATTTCATCACTACGGGCTGCTTGTGTAGCTGTACGGCTGCGAACTCAAGAAAGAGCTTAATCGCATCCCGGTAGCAGGCGACAGTTTGAGGACTGAGAGCTCTTTGCGCTACCAGATATTCAGTAAAGAATTGCTGCACAATTTCCGGGAAGCTCGAGTGCTTCAATGTTGATTCATGCATCGCATACCTCCGGCATAGACATCTCGAACAGCTTTGCAGAGGGAGTCATCAGTTCAGGAACGGCTTGCAGATACCAATAAGTCTCCGCTACGCTGGCGTGCCCTAAATAAGTCGATAGCGACAACATTTCATGATCCACATCGATCCCTTGTTGTTGCCACAACTGAACCCGCCTTACCACAAACGAATGCCGCAGATCGTGTATCCGTGGTGCATAATGAGTACCGCGATTGCTCCAGCCCAATTTTCGGCGTAAGGCTCTGAATACTTGTCTAACTTGCTGTCCTTCTAATGGTTTCCCTAATATATCTGCACGCAAGCCAATGAAAAGATAAGCATCTTCATCCGACGCTACACCCGTTGATTCCCGCTGGTTCAGGTAATAATGTAATGCATGATTAGTGCTTGGGTGCAGCACGACTGAACGCGATTTCCCAAACTTGGTTCGTCGGATTATTAGCATTGCCTGATGTAAGTCTACATCGCTAATCCGTAATGATAATGCCTCGGAAATACGTAATCCTGTACTTGCGAGAAGACCGAAGAGGGTCTCGTAAAGTAGACCCCGGATGCTGTTATTCGGGCCCAGTTGTCTTGCGGCGGCCAACAGATCTTCGATATCTTGCTCACTGTAAATATGTGGCGTTCCGCGGCCTGGCTTTCGTCCGCATATTGAGCTGTCTGGCACTTCGGTATCCGGTTCTGACAATTGCAACCAACGCATAAAGGGCCGCAAATATTTCAGGCGACCGTGAGCCATGCTGATAGGTACTGTTTCAAAATGCCGTCCTTTTGATGCCCACTCAGTCATCAATTCAAGTGTTAATGGCCCGTGATAATTGGTTTGCTGGACGAATCTGGAGAAACTGCGTAAACAATAACTTGCATGACCCATCTCAAACCCCATGCCGCGTTTTTCGGAAAGATAGCGCTCAACTTGTGTGGACAGATCGTTCGTCATAGCGGTCTCCCTGCAGTATTAATGTCAGAACTACCCGGCCATGGCAGGGCTACGGATACCAACTTACGGCTGTCGAGTTTGGCGTAGATACGCGTGGAATTTAATGAGCGATGCCGCAAAATGTCAGCAATCTCCTTAATTGAAGAACCTGTCGCCAGTAATCTGTTGGCCATCGTGTGACGCAACAGATGGGCGCTGGTGTATTGAAGTCCGGCACGTGCATATACCTGCCGTATGGCAGTGCCGACGACCGATCTACATATGGGACGTTCACGGGGCGTTTTATGGCTGGCGAATACCATCCGATGCGAGGTTGTCGGCCTCCCGTTTTGAAGGTAAGCAATGATGGCGTGTCCAGTGGTTGCAGGCAAAGGCATGACATCGTCTCGACGGCCTTTTGTCCGACGCAGCGTTATGGTTCCGGTAACCCAGTCAATATCGTCCAGGCTCAGACGAGCGATTTCAGCAGTACGAAGGCCAAGATCTAATGCACAACGTACCATTGCATCAGCACGTAACCCGATTGGGTCTGTCTGCCGGAGTGACGTCAGAAGTTGTTCAATTTCGTTGATGCTGAGCGACTTAGGCAAAGATGCCTGTGACCAGCTAGCTGGATTAGTCAGGGCACCAACTAATACACGCAAATCATCCTCCTGCATAATGCGCCATCGGAAATAACCGCGAAGACTTGATACGACCAGGCTAAAGCTGGTCGGTGTCCTGTAAAGACTGGCCTGTATGGTGAGAAAATCCCGGACATGTTCGGGGGCGACGTTAGATAATTTAATGGCACCATCATCAAATCTCTCACGAAGAAATCGACCAATGATGCGTATGGAGTTCTCTCGAGTACTCTTCGCGAATCCACGAGCCTGTTGTAGGTAGCTATCAAAACGGCGGAGTTCTACGGCCACTGGGGTCATGTCCATAGGTTTAGGTGGGATTAACTCTGTGGTTCGCAACATGTTTAATAAGTGCCCAAGGGGCGAGCGACTGTGGTTGCGCCGATATCCCGTAACAGGATCAATATAATTGGGAACGCGCAGGTGCAAAAATTCTTCAACCAATGCCTCATTTACATCACTCAAGGACAGGCGCATTTCCGACATCCAACGTGAGAACTTTGCCATGACCTCCCCGCAACGCTGAATATAACTGTTCGAATATCCATGACGGGTTAAGTACTCTCGAAATGTCGCTCTGTATTCAATCAATAATGGAACATAGTCGGCAGAGTCACCGTGATTGCATAAAGTGGGTTGATCGGTATTCATGATCGTCTCCTTGAAATGGGAGACAACAGGTTGGTTCGAAAATGAAAACTATGTATAGGAGAAATTTTAAGCCAGCTACCTGCAACAGGTTAAATGGAGACAGACTAGCGACAAACTATACATAGTTGAGAGATCAACATAGGTGCGGCTATGAAGTGGTCAACAAAAATTGGCCACGGCTTTAGAGCTTTCCCAAAACAATCTTTCTGATTCATTGGGTGTTAATCCACCGTTATATTGGTGGGGTCTGAGCCGGCTGTAATAGCCAATGATATAACTCGTTATCGCTATGTTTGCGTCGCTAAAATTAGCGTAACCACTTTTCGGTACCCATTCTGATTTCAGGCTTCGGAAAAAGCGTTCCATTGGACTATTATCCCAACAATTTCCCCGCCGGCTCATGCTTTGCTTTATACGATATCGCCACAGTAACTGTCTGAATTTCCTGCTGGTATAGTGACTGCCCTGATCTGAATGGAACATAATACCCGCGGGTTTACCTCTTGATTCCCAGGCCATCGTTAATGCCTTTCCCGTCAGCGCACTGTCAGGTGAAAACGACATCGCCCAGCCGACTGGTTTGCGGGAGAATAAATCCAAAACCACCGCCAGATAAGCCCACCGTTTACCCGTCCAGAGATACGTCACATCACCGCACCATACCTGATTAGGCTCGGTCACCGCGAACTGACGCTCCAGATGATTCGGGATATCTACATGCTCTTTGGTGGCCTTTTTGTAGCGATGCGCGGGTTGTTGGCAACTGACGATATTCAGTTCTTTCATTAGCTTAGCTGCCCGCCAACGACCTAAAGGCATTCCCTTTGCGCTGACCATATCGGCAATACTTCGCGCCCCTGCGGAACCTTGACTGGCGTGGTGAACTTCACGGATCAACCCCAGTAAAAGGACACGCTCCGCATCAGGTAAACGTGGCCGATTGAACCAGTATCGATAGCTGCTGCGATGGATCCCGAACACCTTGCAAACAGTGGAAACAGAAAACCGCGTCCTGAGTTTCTCAACTAGCGAGAATTGTTCAGGGAGTCCGACATCAAGAGCGCGGTAGCCTTTTTTAAAATATCGTTTTCCATTTCAATACGTTGAAGTCGTTTCTTTAGCTCGCGGATCTCTATCTGTTCAGGCGTTATCGGTGAGGCTTTTGGGGATTTACCGATGCGTTCTTCTTTAAGCTGACGGACCCATTTATCCATGGTGGACTTACCGACATTCATTGCCGTGGCAGCAGCGGAAACGGTGTAATGCTGATCGAGGACCAACTGTGCGGCTTCAAGTTTGAACTCTGGGCTGAAATTACGTCTATTACTTCTGGTCATTATGTCACCTGTTTTGACTATGAGGCGATGATATCACCTCTATTCAGGTGGCCAAATTTAGTGTGCCACTTCAAGGGATATTTCTAATTGTGTGGTGTTTTGATTGATAAATTCGTTATTTATTTTCCGTGACATGTTTTTTCCTTAATTAGTCAGAAGGAAAATAGAATATATAGTTTTTCGAAGGTGTTTTATTCGTTTTTGTGCCTCAGACTCTCAAATTTATGGGTGTGACTGACAATAAGCCCAATAGTTGAATCTTGCCGTATAGGGGGATTATATGAAGACGGGTAATTAAAAATAGGTGCAAAATGAACCGGTACAAGTTGCACCTATTTTTCGAGGCGCTGACCTGTCTGCATAACTTTGTGGTCATGAGCGATCAACCTGCTAGAAAAAGAGGCAAGCGCCGGGACGGCTTCATAGCTAAATATTGGTAATGTTTTTAACTATATAATCATGAATTTAAAAGAAATTAAAGTATGCCTAGTTGGTGTGAATATAGCGGCTTTGGGCATATTTAACCCCCATGGCTCCTCACTTTGCTTGAAAAAATGTATAACCTGTTTGGATATTTTTATTGGCATCGGTTTTGTCTGGTGTGCAAAGAGTAGTCATTTTTTCCCCACTCTTAAGTGAACATAATGTTGGCATTATTAATTTTAGCTCCCTAAATGTCGATGTGGATCAATGTTTAGGGCGCTAACTAGTCTTAAGTACTGCGTAGAGAGGGTTTTGAGAGTGTGCGTGCGTGATCTTTCAGAATCATGATAATGGGGTATGATTTATAAGGATATTTTATTGAGTCAGGGTGATGGAGATCGTTCTGCTGGGATCCATTTGTTGCAAGCGGATAAAAAACGGGTAATATTCACAGAGATTTGTGCTGAAGTCACTGGCTTGTAAGAGGCTGAGCGCCGAGGAATAACAGGCTATGTGGCTTTAGGCGGCATAGTAGCGTTGGATGGGCATATCCTTAAATGCTCAAGGGAAAAGGTACCAGAACAGCGGGCCTTAAATGCAAAAACCCCCCGAAATCTGTCTCAACTTGGCGGAAGGTTCAGATATCAGGGGGTCACAAAGCAGGCGCTGGCCTGTGAGAGATTATAACTCATGCAATTCAGAACACAATACCCGTCCGCCATAAGTGCTGGCGGGTGTGACTAAGAAACATTCAGAAAACCTATCAATTGATCCTTCTTGGGAAAATATCAATTTCGATGCGCTAGAGCGTGCCGCAACGGATGACACCTATTGGCAGTGGATTGATGAAAGCAACCTGCAAACACCTCCAAAACCTACCAAACGCCGAAGGGGTGAGCATTCGACGGCGTGTAAATGCCCAAACCCTATATACATCAGGCCTGAACATTACAAACCGTTGTCTGGCGAGTTTGGTCATGGCTATCGCCGGCTGGTGAAACGTGACAAGAAAAGCGGTCGTATATCACTGCGTATTCGTCTTTCACGCCATCCTTACTTTGTTCAGATGCGGCGGGTTGCCGGACGTTCCCGTGATTTTCGTCCTGACCGGCAAAATTTGCTCGATGCGATCCCCCCTCTTCTTATCAGCGTCGCGGACAGAGCAACTAACATCGTTACGATGAATGTCAGCCGACTGGCCAACGAGCTCAGTCCGAAGGATGAAGACGGATATGTCATTTCTGAAACAGCGGTGACCGTCCGTCGGGTATGCACTCTGATCCAGGAGCTTATACGTTTTGGCTTACTTGAGTTGCCAGAGGGTGTCCAGTGGGACAGTTTTAACCGCTACTGGTATCCGAAGCATGTGGTTTTGTCGGAGCAGTTTTGGAAGCTGGTCGGCGTAAATATCGATAAGCTCTACGCGCAGCAGCAGGAGCGACTGGCGGCCGAAGCTGAGGGGCTTATTGCGCCAGGTGAGGACATTAGCGTCAGTGCTGCCCGTAAACGTTGGTATGAACGTATGAGGCATGCGACGCTTGTTCGGCGGCGAGAAAACGCCCTGAAACAGAAGCGTGCGAAAAAACTGGGTACGCTGGAGTTTGACGATCGTCTCTACGCAATGGCGGATCATTTAACTAAAACGCTTCCGGTCGATGAACTTTATCAAATGACGCCGGATGAATTTGAGCGTCTGGCCCACATGCGATTGTATCAACTTGACCTCGGGCTGGAACAAGCCCCTCCGGACAGCGTTCACTGACGCTTTAATCAACGCATAAATATCCTCTAACCGCCGCTGGCGGTTTTCGTGCTGGCCAGGTGCGAAGAATTGCCTGTAAATCATCCAGAATAAATGTCTACCTGAAGCTAAAATTCCCCTCCCGGAAGCAAACTGTGATGCTTTCTTTTCTTATCCACAATTACCCGCAATTGGAAAACAAGGCTTACCCGTAAATGTATCTTTTGTTATCCGCAATATACTCTTAACCCAGAGTTCTTTTTCTTTTAATTAATAAACTAATTAAAAAGATCTTACTCCGTTCGGCATTTTGTGTGGATTAAGGACATAAGTGACTTCCCTTGCAGTGAGCAAACTCGCGCCGGTTCGGAAAATCGCTACGCGATGGTAGCTCCCACCTACAGTGCGCAAACTTCAGCTCTGAACATGCATCTAGAACAGTAACCCGTTGCCACTAAAAAGCCTCCACGCTCCCGGCCAAAGGCCGGAAACAGAGTGGCTTTACAATGGGTGTTCTAGCTAGAAAAATTTTATCGCTGGAAGTAAGTTGGCTGTAAGTACTAGATACACGCTCGTAGCTTCGCTAACGCTCGCACGCGGAGATACGCCCCTACTGCGGCCAAAGGCCTTGTCGGGACCACTCCGACCGCGCACAGAAGCTTCTGTATTACTTTAAGCGGGTATGGCTTCTCAGGGCGAGGGGATGGTTAGGCAAAACCTATCAAACCGGAACCGGCTTCGCCGGGTTACCGGCGACCCTTAACGACAGCGTCGTATAAAGCTATTTTTGTCGCCTTCATGCGTAAACGCATAACTAAAAAATATTTTAAAACATTCAGTTAGGCTATTTATTGCGATATAATTAACCTTATATGCCGTGCATGTACCACGTATAAGATGGATAACGCCAGGGAGAAGTAAATATCTGTGAGCACTGAATCGTTGACGAAAAAATCCGGTCATCTGGCCTGGTGCGCGATGGTCGCACTTCAGCTGGCAAAACGTGACGGCAAGGTAAGCTCTGAATCCCAGGAAAATCTGTTCCTAACTCGCTGGCTGGCCACCGCACTTAAACAGCACCGATTTCCCCGCGACGTGGCCCCGGATATCGAATGGCTGCTAAAGCAGGGCCGGACTCTGGGAGCCAGAGCAAAGATGCTTCACAAGCTTGATGGTTAGGAAGTTGGATCCCTTTTTTTCCCTTAGGTCAGAGGCAAAAGAGGGTGATAAGGCTATGCGTTTCATCAGCTCAGGCAGCGCGACGTTGACAACTGGTTAAAATAACCCCCTTTTTGATGCTAAATCCAAATTTCAGGCAGATCTTCCCTAGGCCGCCTGCCGCAATCATCACTCTGTTTTGAACGTCTGCCGACGTCTGGCTAACAACTCTTCTGCCCGGATACCAGCCTCCGTACTGTTAAATACCATCCGACTACCACACAGCACGCACTGACATGGGTCCACATTGATAAATTGTTTCATCAGCGACGCAAAGCCCGGTTTTTGTGGTTTTGCCTTCATTTCAATCCTCAGGGCGGTATAAACCCTCGGCAATAACTCACCCCGCTTGCGGTTGGCCAGAAAACCGTAATACCTGACAATCTTAAAATGGCGTGACGGGATATGGCTGATATAGCGCCACAGCATCTCTTCCTGGCTGAGTTGTTGCGTGCGGTGTTGGGTCATAGTAATGATGAACAACGGCTCCGCCGTTGTAATGACGCAGTTTTGAAGCTGCGATCGGTGGCCGTTTCAGATAGCGGCCGAGGTAGTTGACGTTTTGCCGGGCATGTTTCGTCTTTTTAGCAAAGTGGATTTTCCAGCGACGCTGAAACTGCGCCTCAATAAACGGGCACCATTCCCGGTAGTCCCGGATAAGTGGATAGCCTGCAGCCGATAAATTGAGCGAGGCGTAGCTTTCTCGCAACAGGGTAATGACGGCCTGACGCCAATAGCGCCCAACGATTTTCTTTTTGCAGTAAACCGGCCGCCAGACGTCGTGTTTGAGGCATAAACCACCGCGAGTGACGGACAGATGAATATGGGGTCAGTTTGGATATCGAAAATTATTGTACGTTAAGGTCGTTTTTTGACCTTTCTACTTTAGCTGGCCGCAGCCGACGAAACTTACCTGAAGCCGGTATCCGGTTGCTTTTCCAGATATAATCGCCTGTAAGATTGATGTGTTCCCAGCCTAGCGGGGACAAATGCGATAGCAGTTGCTCGTTGATCTTCATCCCTTTACGCTTCAGGGCATCGACCGCTCTTTCCATATAGACGGTATTCCACAGCGAGATAGCTGCCGTCAGCAGCGTCAGTCCGCTGGCGCGGTAGCTCTGATTTTCCGGTTTACGATCCCTGATTTCACCCAGACGGTGCAGGAATACCGCGCGCGCCAGCGCATTACGGGCTTCTCCTTTATTCAGCCCCGCCTGGACCCGCCGACGAAGTGCCGGATCACGGAACCAGTCGAGCATAAACAGCGTTCGTTCAATACGGCCAATTTCCCTCAGTGCTTTGGCAAGTCCGTTTTGCTTGGGGTAGCTGGCAAGCTTTTTCAACATCAGGGATGCCGTCACGGTTCCCTGCTTTATCGAGGTTGCCAGGCGCAGCACTTCACGCCAGTGAATTTCGATCTCTTTCAGATTCATGCTGGTTGTTGATATCAGTGACTGAAGCGCCGGGTATTGGTCTGCTTTCCCTTTGATAAACAGCTTTTTGTCGTGGAGATCCCTGATTCGTGGACAGAACGCAAAGCCTAGCAGATGCATCAGGGCAAAGACATGATCGGTGAAACCAGCTGTATCGGTGTAATGCTCCCTGATTTCCAGGTCGCTTTCGTGATACAGCAAGCCATCGAGAACATGGGTCAAATCCCGACTACTCATCTTTCGGCCTTCCCGCGCCAATTTCAACAACCGATTCTGGTGAATGGTACGATCTATACCTTCAGGTAATGCCAGCGATTCAATGCTACTGAGCCGATCAAGATGTTGCAGCACGTTCTTACCATTGATTTTACCCGGCGGTTGCAGAAGCCATGTCAGCCTGGAAGGCTGATTATCTGATGACTCAAGTAAACGATCCAGGGCATGCCTGTGCGCCGGAGTTAACGGGGCATTCAGAGTCTGAAATACGATTTTATCTCCGCCAGCCATGGCCTCCGCACAGGTGCGTTCCACGACATCAATCGCGGGAATTATCACGTTGTTCTGCCGGAGCCAGACCAGTAACTCTTCGGCCAGGAGAATACCTTTATCGGTGCGCGTCGCCATCGACAACAGGTGCGTAATACAGTCCTGCTGTATTTTGCCGGTGAACGCCTTTACGCCAAGATAGCGGTACAGTTCGGTTAAATGCTCACGTCGGGTCGTATCCCTGCCGGAAAGATAAGCAGGCCAGAGATCCCCGGTAAGCTTTAGCCTGCTGGCGATATGCTTCAGCAGCGCATCAGAGGGTGGGATTTTTTTATCCGGAGCAAAGCCGACATTTTTCAGGTAGCAAAGAAGGACGGCAAAACCAAAACGGCTGGCAGGTTTACGGTGAGCACTGATAAGTGCCAGATCATGCTCACTGAAATAGGCCATTCTGGTCAGCGTTAACTCATCATCTGGCAATGCCAATAATGATTCTCTTTCCGACAGAGAAAGAATCTGCCTCCTTGCCATATAGTTTCCCTCATAAATTATTCGGTGCGGTATTTTTAACAAAAATGCTTCTCGCATAAGGGTACACCTTGATGCAATAGACAAAACGTGACGGTACACGATGAATGATATAACCTATATGCGATAGATTGAATGCAATAATCTAAATTCGACAGTGCGGTGAAAAATGTTCATCAGAGCTTATTTAAGGGCATCGACGGAAGATCAGTTCGCCGATCGGGCAAAAGAGATGTTAGAGCAGTTCGTTCAGGAGCGGGGACATAAAATAGCGAGTTACTACCGGGAGAACATCAGCGGGACAAAACTTGACCGCCCGGAACTGGGACGCTTACTGATGGACAGTCACCGCAATGATATTTTGCTGGTCGAGCAGATAGACCGCCTGACCCGTCTGAGCAACAGCGACTGGATGACGCTGAAAAAACAGATAGAACAACACGAGCTGCGGATTGTCAGCCTGGATGTGCCCACCTCATGGCAGGCGCTATCAGATAAAGACTCTTCACAGGCTGACCCAATCACCCGCGCTGTGATAACCGCCATCAACAACATGCTTATTGACCTGATGGCCGCGATGTCGCATAAGGACTGGCTGAGCCGCCGCCAGCGCCAAAAGCAGGGAATTGAACGGGCCCATACGCTGGGAAAATACCGCGGCAAGCAGGCAGATAAGGAACGGCACCAGAAAGTCCTGTACTACCGGCATGTCAAGAAACTTAGCATCCGTGAAACGGCAGATGCGACAGGGTACAGCCCATCACAGATATGCCGGATCCAAGCTTATTATAATAATAAAAGGGACATTTAACCCAGTTAGGGTAGTATATTATACTGTTTTTTTGTTTTTTCTGGCTGGTATCTAATGAAAAGAAACGGAATTCTAACACCACTATCCGCATTTTATACGATATGTAAAAAAGTCACCCCACAATTTTCTTCGCCAATGGGACTGTTCTCTCAATACAGCAGGAACATGAAACAATGAGATCCTCCCTTGCAGCGATTGCTCTGGCCCTTGCAGCAGGAGTTTTGTGGGGAACACTGGGTTTGATAACTCATTACTTACTCAATTACGGAGTGAGTATCATGCAACTTGGTATATTGCGCCTGGGTGGTGCATTTGTGCTGACTTTACTTATCGCAATTATGCTGGGCCGGATTCACGTACTTAGCCTTCGTCAATGGCGATGGCTGGCAGCTATTGGCCTGGTTTGCCAGGCACTGAGCAGCATATCATTTTCTTCTGCAGTGGCCGGGATGGGAAGCAGCCTGGCTATCATTATGTTATGCATGGGTCCCCTGTTCACTGTTGCGATAAATCGAATATTTTATAGGGAACGTCTTGATATTGTATCATTTTTGTTGGTTCTGCTCGGTCTGGCGGGGCTGACTCTGACCGTTTTATACAGTCAGGGAGAACAAACCGGTGTTGTAATGTTTAGCAGACAGTGGCTATACGGACTGGGTTGGGGTTTACTTTCCGGGGTTTGCTATGGGTTATTTCCCGTATTTACGCGTTCGCTGGGCCAACTCGATTCATGGGTTATTGTGAGTTTCAGTCTCGGTCTTGGGGCAGCATTCCTGGCTCCGTTACAAGGTACTGCATCAGTGGGCCTGTCATTACATAGCGATATTTCTGTATGGATACTAGTTGTGGCGTTAATTCTGGTACCAACAGTGATGGCTGACGTGCTCTATGTTCGGGCTATTGCGGCTGGCGGTCCTGTGTTGGCAACGGTGTTCGCTCTTATTGAAATACCAGCTTCAGTCCTGTTCGCCCGATGGTGGCTTGCAGTACCAGTTACTGCCGCACAATGGGCTGGAATATTTCTGTTCTGTCTTGGTTTAACCGGGCTGGCATTACGTCGCAACCAGAATTCTTCGCCTGTCACGGAGCAAAGCATTATTCCCATTACGCAAAAGGAAAAGCATTATGAGTGAGTTACAGTTTATTGAGCAATCCTCCACATCATCACAATCAGAACACCTGCAGACTCTGATCGATTATGTTCAAGGATTGAATCGTCATATTCAACTGAATGCACGGGCCATTCAATCCATGCTGCCGGAATTGACCTTTGCTCCTGATGCCCTTGAGACCCTTGGCCCAAAATATCCAATACAACCGTTCTCATATCTTGATGAGCTTGAACATGCTCAGGATGAAACTCCAGCCAGTGAGGCTGAATTATACAACGAAGTAGCCCGGTATTTCCGTGGTGCAATTCGTCCACAGTCACGCAATTCTTTGTTCAATATGGTGCCGGAACCCAGTATTGCTGCAACAGCCGGTGCATGGCTGGCTACAGCATATAATACTAATAGTCTGATGGATGCTTTTGGTGGGGAAGCATTGCTGACAGAACAACTGGTGGCACGCCGCATAGGACGCTGGGCTGGCTGGAAACATGCAATGGGTATCGCCTGTAATGGTGGGAAATTAACCATCATGTACGCAATAAAATCAGCGCTGAGTCGTATTGCTCCAAGTTCAAGGCGTACTGGCATCCCGAATGATCTCGTTATTTTATGTAGTGAGGGTGCACATTACTGTGTGGAACATGCTGCCAGTCTGCTTGGACTGGGAGCCGATAACTGCCTGCGAGTACCCGCCAACAAAGAAGGACGCATGTGTGCAGAGGCTTTGCGCACTACTTTAAACGAACAGCATGCTCGCAGACGCAGGGTTGCCGCAATCATATGTTGCGGGGGAACAACGATTAATTTCAACTGTGAGGATACCCGTGAGATTATTGATATCACCGAAGCATTCGCACGGGAAAACAATTTAAAAGAACGCCCTTATTTACATCTGGACAGTGTAATCGGCTGGCTGTACCTGAGTCAGCCAGATGTTAACAAAGGAGAGCAAATTTATCATATTTCCAGCCCACGCATCAGAGCTCGTGTTGCTGAAGTTCATTATCGTCTGCGTGGTATAGGTGCTTTTGATTCACTGGGTGTGGATTTTCATAAGAATGGACTGTGCCCATATGCCAGTAGCTTTTTTGTATCGCGTGATCGCCGTTTTATGGATGAGCTTGGTGACGGCAATTACCATTACACAGAGAAAGACTTTCAGTATGGTCAGTTCCGGGCTTACCGTTACACCTTCGAGAATTCTCGCCCGGCGCAGGGGATTCTGGCTGCCTGGATAAACCTTCGCAAACTGGGGCGTAACGGATATGCCGCTTATCTTGTCCGCCTTCATGAAGCGCGTGATTCCCTTACCAGTGCCCTCGAGCGTCATGGTCTGTTCCGGGTGCTTAACTATTCCAGCCTTGGATGGGAGGTCATATTTGATATTCCATTCGATTCTGATGTGATCGCACTGGCATCCTCCCGGGAAGAGCTTGCTATGAGTTTTATGCAGGAATGTTGGGAACGAGTGAACGCAGGCTACGACCTGCCACTATTTAGCATTGTGCCGGGATATCGTATTGAGAATGATCCGAGCAAAGTTACCACAGCCTTCCTTCTTTATCCTATGCGACAGCACCAGGATGCCGAGTGGGATGAGACCGTGTCACTTATCGCCAGGCAGTTCCAGGATTTTCAGACCCGCTTGCGCACAGGGAAAAAGTCCCTTAGTCGAGCACAATTTGTACAACCTATCCGCTAATCAGCGGGCTTACAGCATGATACAGATGACTAATACTATGCCCCGTGATTCTTTTTCTTTACTAAAAATACTGGTTGAACGTTATCGAACACGTCAGCAGATGCCTGATTTTATGGGGAAACCACTCCTGGATTTATCAATCGGCAATCCCGATCTTGCACCTAGCACACACTGGCGCAGCCGCCTGCAGTACTTTATTGGACGGGATGATCTTCACGGCTACGGCGATTTCCGTTCAGACATCACCCTCCATTTATATGAACGTTTTGTTGCCTACTATCAACGCCGTTTCTTACCTCATGATGCCCCTGTTTTACTCGATCCTGAACGACATGTGGTCGATTTACTTGGTTCCAAGGAAGGCATTTTCTACAGTCTGCTGTCCTGTCTGAATCCAGGAGAAGCCGTACTTATGCCGGACCCATCGTATACAGTCTATCAAAGCAGTGCCCGGCTGATTGGGGCTCGTGTGGAGCTATTCTCCTGCGACCAGTCCGGTCAGCCTGAGTTAGCCTCAATTCGGCCCGAACAATTACAGGGCGCACGTATGCTGGTTATTTGTTCACCTGGTAACCCCACTGGTGTGGAATTATCTCCTGAAAAACTTAAGGAAGTTCTGGACTTTGCTGAACAGCATGATCTTTGGGTTGTTATTGATCGGGCCTATGCCGAGATTACGTTTAAATCGCCATGTAATGGCGTACTCAGTGGCGCAGCCCTGCCATTACCGGGGGCACTATCACGAGTAGTGGAACTTCACAGTTTGAGTAAATCATGTAGTCTTGCAGGCTGGCGTATCGGTTTTGCCGTCGGTTCGGCAGAGCTGATAGACGAGATACGGAATATAAAATTCAATACCGATTTTGGCGCGTTTCTCCCGTTGAAATGCGTTGCAGCAGAAATACTTGATGAGCTGGAAACTATCGCTGAATGCAACAGCACAATCTATGCAGCCCGCATGCGTCGTTTTGCCAATGGTGCGGCATCTCTGGGCTGGAATATACCTTTATCACAGGGCACTTTTTTCCTGTGGGCACCGCTTCCTCCTGATTTTGCAGACGGTGATGACCTGAGATTTGTTGAATATCTTCTTGATAAGACAGGTATCTTAGTTGCCCCTGGAAGTGGTTTTGGACCTGGGGGGGCAGGCCGGGTAAGGATTGCACTGGTACAGTCAGATGATGTGCTTGATGAAGCGCTGCATCGGCTAAAAAAATGGCGGGCACTAAGTTCACGCTCTGTCGTGTAACATGGTTGTGCTGCTTTGTTTACCGAAGTAGCACAAAAAACAGCCTTAACGTACAATAATTTTCGATATCCAAACTGACCCCTTAAGGTGGGTTTTGTTATTTCAGGGGGCTGAAGCCCAATGGTATGACAACACATGCATTTCCGTTTCCCAAAAGGAGTTCTATCAGATTGGTCGGGCATAGAAATGCACTGGCGCTCATCTGGCAGGTAATGCAGCAACACGGCCACTTCGGGGGCCAGCAGGTTTTTGGGCAGGTATGGCTGAAGGAGTGCCATGCGACGCAGTGCAATGGCTGTCTCATAGTGTGTCACGGGAACCGGACGGTCGCCGCTGGTCATCAACATCGTTCTCCCTTAACCTTGGTGTTTTGTGTATTCCAATTGAATTACATTTTTGTGTTCTGCTCTTACTGGGAGCGCAAATCGCGTGGAAATATCTCCCCTTACTGGAGTACATGCACCTGTTCAAAAAGCAGGCTTACCGTACAATAATTTTCGATATCCAAACTGACCCCAATATGGGGATGCTGATTGAGCTGGCGGCCATAGGTATGCAGTGCTACAAACAAACCTATTTCGATATTGAGTTTTTTGGCCCATTTCAGCAGGGTATTGGCGGCGCAGGCGAAGAGTTTGTTGAGTAAGGACCAGTTGTTGGCAAAGGCGGGCCAGAGTTTATCGGGCATGGTGAAGGTGATGTGCTGCCATTCGCAGTTGGGCAGGATGTGCTGTTGCTCAGCAATCCATTGCTCGGTGGCTTTCATGCCACAGGCGCTGCAGCTGAAGTGGCACACTAAATTTGGCCACCTGAATAGAGGTGATATCATCGCCTCATAGTCAAAACAGGTGACATAATGACCAGAAGTAATAGACGTAATTTCAGCCCAGAGTTCAAACTTGAAGCCGCACAGTTGGTCCTCGATCAGCATTACACCGTTTCCGCTGCTGCCACGGCAATGAATGTCGGTAAGTCCACCATGGATAAATGGGTCCGTCAGCTTAAAGAAGAACGCATCGGTAAATCCCCAAAAGCCTCACCGATAACGCCTGAACAGATAGAGATCCGCGAGCTAAAGAAACGACTTCAACGTATTGAAATGGAAAACGATATTTTAAAAAAGGCTACCGCGCTCTTGATGTCGGACTCCCTGAACAATTCTCGCTAGTTGAGAAACTCAGGACGCGGTTTTCTGTTTCCACTGTTTGCAAGGTGTTCGGGATCCATCGCAGCAGCTATCGATACTGGTTCAATCGGCCACGTTTACCTGATGCGGAGCGTGTCCTTTTACTGGGGTTGATCCGTGAAGTTCACCACGCCAGTCAAGGTTCCGCAGGGGCGCGAAGTATTGCCGATATGGTCAGCGCAAAGGGAATGCCTTTAGGTCGTTGGCGGGCAGCTAAGCTAATGAAAGAACTGAATATCGTCAGTTGCCAACAACCCGCGCATCGCTACAAAAAGGCCACCAAAGAGCATGTAGATATCCCGAATCATCTGGAGCGTCAGTTCGCGGTGACCGAGCCTAATCAGGTATGGTGCGGTGATGTGACGTATCTCTGGACGGGTAAACGGTGGGCTTATCTGGCGGTGGTTTTGGATTTATTCTCCCGCAAACCAGTCGGCTGGGCGATGTCGTTTTCACCTGACAGTGCGCTGACGGGAAAGGCATTAACGATGGCCTGGGAATCAAGAGGTAAACCCGCGGGTATTATGTTCCATTCAGATCAGGGCAGTCACTATACCAGCAGGAAATTCAGACAGTTACTGTGGCGATATCGTATAAAGCAAAGCATGAGCCGGCGGGGAAATTGTTGGGATAATAGTCCAATGGAACGCTTTTTCCGAAGCCTGAAATCAGAATGGGTACCGAAAAGTGGTTACGCTAATTTTAGCGACGCAAACATAGCGATAACGAGTTATATCATTGGCTATTACAGCCGGCTCAGACCCCACCAATATAACGGTGGATTAACACCCAATGAATCAGAAAGATTGTTTTGGGAAAGCTCTAAAGCCGTGGCCAATTTTTGTTGACCACTTCAAGCCTCTGCTTTTACAACTTTGGCAGAAGTATTTGGAGTGAGAGCAGTGGGCAGAAGCGCAACAATACCGACGAACGCCCATGGCACCGGTCCCGCAGGCGAGCATCCGCTCGACGACCCGTTTGGTCCATTCGGGGACGACATTGCCGTGTTTAGCGAGTAACTGGCCCTAGCCATCATCCATCTGGAAGAGGAGTTTTGCCGGTCGAGGTATGTGCATACACGAGATTATAGCGAGCTAGGATGCCTGAAGAAACTCATTCTCTAACAGAGTCTTAGTTCCCGCCGCAGGCGGGCTACTGTTCATGGAAAAACGATTTTAAATCAGTTGTTAAAAGAGGGGGTACTCCAATATGTTTTTTGGCATTGGATACATGGGAGTGTAATTTTGGTCCAGAATGCATAAAGTCTGGCTGAGTAACTCGACATAGAATACTAGCTATCCTAGTATGAATGACATCTAATTCTTCACTTGGCCTTTCTATGAGGCGTTTTTTTTGTATGTCAGTTTTTTCATAGAATGTGGTGTAATTATCAATATCTCTGCTAAGGTTTTTTAATTTACCCAAATCTGATTTTAATATTTTTACCAGCCTTTTTTTTTGTTATGCATTTATATAACGCACAATCTTGAAGGCTATAGGATTTGTTTTTTGTATTAATTTTCGGTTTCTTTCTCCTCATTTCGTTCAACACTCCATTCCATTATTTTTAATATTTTATCGGCGAATACTAATCTGAACTTCTCTGCTACCTTCTTCTTAGAAGGAGAATTCAATTCTTCGGAAAAGAAAATAAGAGAAGAAACTGGTATTTCGAACTGCTTCGAATAGCTTTCAAGAATATCAAAATTTACAGTTTTCTTTCCAGATTCAATTTCGGAAAGATAGGATTTTGACATGCCAAAAATTTCTGCGAGTTCAGATTGTTTTATATTATGGTAAAGTCTTATTGTCTTAAGCGCTCGATAGATCATTTCACACCTCATCTTTTGAAAGTAGGGCACACTTAAGAATCACTATGCTTATCAAAAATCTCAAGAATTTTATAAATTAAAATTCCTAACGTAATTAAACGTAACATCAAATTCCAAATGATACGTTTAATTTTGAAAGCTTGCTTTTTCTTAAGTGCCTGCCAAAAACCATTACTATTAAATATACGCATTTAAACCTCTCTTGATACCTAACAATATTATTGTTAGGTATCAAGAATGAGAGTTTTTGGCAGCAAACCCTTTTCAATCTGATTGTGGTGTCGCCACCACAATCAGAATACCCTCCCCTTACATGCGCAACACTACGTTACACAGCGATAAGATTAGCTACGGAGCCAACGTCATCAGGTGGGGGTAACTATGTAGAGGATAAAATCCTCCGCGTGTAAATTCGTAAATCTACTCATGTAAAACTGGCGAAATCTCTCTTAAGTAACGGCAGGATTAATATACAACAAAAGTTCGCTATATGTCAACAAAGTTCGCTATTTGCGAACTTTTAGTAAGATTAGCTTTTGCAGTATCTTCTTGGGGTTCTACCCCGGAACCGCCGACTACAGCGAAAAGGCACTTTTCGCCCTTACCTACATCACTACTGAAAGTTAGCTAAAAACCCGGTCTAGCAGGAAGGGGGATGCTTGTAGATACATTGTTTATCCTCTACAATGTATCTACAAATATGAGGGAGGAAATGTTAATGACAACAGTAACGCTAAAAAAATGGGGCAATAGCCCATCGATCAGAATACCAGCCAGCGTAATGCAAGCTGCAGCACTTAATGTCGAAGATAAACTCGATTTGAAAATTGATGAAGCTGGCCAAATTGTTTTAGTACCATTGAAATCTAAAGAGTATTCACTGGATGTGTTGTTATCAGGTATCACACCAGATAACGTTCACGGAAAAATAGATTTTGGTTCGCCAGTTGGAAAGGAATTGATCTAAATGGTTTCACGTTACGTACCAAATTCTGGTGATCTAATCTGGCTGGATTTTGACCCCGTAGAAGGTCACGAACAGGGGGGCCATCGCCCTGCTGTCGTCCTTAGCCCTTTTTCTTACAATAATCCCGTAGGGTTGCTGCTTTGCGTTCCGTGCACCACTAAAGCTAAAGGCTATCCATTTGAGGTAGAACTATCGGGTAGCCGCGAAAGTGTTGCTCTTGCCGATCAAGTTACCTGTGTTGACTGGAGAGCGCGAAAAGTAACAAAAAAAGGCACTGTATCGCCTGAAGAACTTGCTGAGATCAGAGCAAAGGCTAAGGCTCTAATTGGATGAGAAAATCCCTGCCGCGCTTTGCTTGGCCAACACTGATCTGGTACATAAAAAATTTATGCACCAGATCAGTGTTCTCAAAGGGAATACATGTTTTTTTGAGTAAATGTGTGATTACGCATTTTTATTGAAGTATCTACTGAGGTGCAATATGACAGTTAAAAAGATTAGAGACACACTGCGAAGCGGAAAGGATGCGGCACTTGATACTTGGGATCAAGTTACGTCTGACCAGACAAGCAGGACAGGTCATTAAGCGAAACGTGTAGCATCGCAGCTCGCCAATAATGTTGATCCGGAAGTAGTTGCTCTCCAGATTACGAAGAACAGCCTTAAAAATAACCCGGACGCTCCACAGACGTTTACCGGTGAGGAAGTTGTAACTGTCGCAAAATTTTACGCAGCTAACCGTTCGCGGCCGGTGCTCACTCGCAAGCAGTCCAATGTGCTCATTGCCGCGTAGAAAGAAGCCGATGCTGGAAGTAGTCCGTCTGTTAACGATGACGTTCCAGAGCCACAGCAGCATTGATCTGCTTAATAAGAGAGTATCTCTGGATGGTTATACTCTCTTATTATTATATATGAGTTTTTACTCATATGTGTATTTGAGTGAGTTACCTGTCATTTGCTTTCAGCCAGCTATCAACCAAGTCCTTTATAACATAAGTAATAGATGTACCTTGTTTTGCACACGCCGCTTTGAAGCGGATATGTGTTTCTTCATCAAAGTTAACGTTGACTCTCTTTTGCTTTCCCGTGGGTGTGCCATTGACGACTTTTTCAAGATCTCGATGCTCACCGAAACTCATTGTTTTTGATGTATGTTGCTTAGTTAGTGCCATACATAACCTCTAATATGCTGAAATGAGTATATGAGTTTTTACTCAAATGATTCGAGTATTTCTCGCGTCAGAATGGCTATCTCGCCCTTTGCTGCTCCATCGTTGGTATCGAAAACGTTCTCACCCTCCATGACGGATTTAACGTAACTTTGGCGTTGTGTGATCGCAGTTTTAAACGGCTTAATACCCGTCTGAGCAATGCTATCTTTTAGAGCGTTAAGCATGGTGGCTTGTTCGATTTTGAAGTGGCACACTAAATTTGGCCACCTGAATAGAGGTGATATCATCGCCTCATAGTCAAAACAGGTGACATAATGACCAGAAGTAATAGACGTAATTTCAGCCCAGAGTTCAAACTTGAAGCCGCACAGTTGGTCCTCGATCAGCATTACACCGTTTCCGCTGCTGCCACGGCAATGAATGTCGGTAAGTCCACCATGGATAAATGGGTCCGTCAGCTTAAAGAAGAACGCATCGGTAAATCCCCAAAAGCCTCACCGATAACGCCTGAACAGATAGAGATCCGCGAGCTAAAGAAACGACTTCAACGTATTGAAATGGAAAACGATATTTTAAAAAAGGCTACCGCGCTCTTGATGTCGGACTCCCTGAACAATTCTCGCTAGTTGAGAAACTCAGGACGCGGTTTTCTGTTTCCACTGTTTGCAAGGTGTTCGGGATCCATCGCAGCAGCTATCGATACTGGTTCAATCGGCCACGTTTACCTGATGCGGAGCGTGTCCTTTTACTGGGGTTGATCCGTGAAGTTCACCACGCCAGTCAAGGTTCCGCAGGGGCGCGAAGTATTGCCGATATGGTCAGCGCAAAGGGAATGCCTTTAGGTCGTTGGCGGGCAGCTAAGCTAATGAAAGAACTGAATATCGTCAGTTGCCAACAACCCGCGCATCGCTACAAAAAGGCCACCAAAGAGCATGTAGATATCCCGAATCATCTGGAGCGTCAGTTCGCGGTGACCGAGCCTAATCAGGTATGGTGCGGTGATGTGACGTATCTCTGGACGGGTAAACGGTGGGCTTATCTGGCGGTGGTTTTGGATTTATTCTCCCGCAAACCAGTCGGCTGGACGATGTCGTTTTCACCTGACAGTGCGCTGACGGGAAAGGCATTAACGATGGCCTAGGAATCAAGAGGTAAACCCGCGGGTATTATGTTCCATTCAGATCAGGGCAGTCACTATACCAGCAGGAAATTCAGACAGTTACTGTGGCGATATCGTATAAAGCAAAGCATGAGCCGGCGGGGAAATTGTTGGGATAATAGTCCAATGGAACGCTTTTTCCGAAGCCTGAAATCAGAATGGGTACCGAAAAGTGGTTACGCTAATTTTAGCGACGCAAACATAGCGATAACGAGTTATATCATTGGCTATTACAGCCGGCTCAGACCCCACCAATATAACGGTGGATTAACACCCAATGAATCAGAAAGATTGTTTTGGGAAAGCTCTAAAGCCGTGGCCAATTTTTGTTGACCACTTCACCTCGTCTTCCAAAGATATCTGGACAACATGGATGAACCTTGTGGAATAAAAGATAAGTCATCAATATTTGTATATGCTAATAAGGCATTCAATGATTTACTCAACCTGCCCAGGGGATACAATGTCACAGGTCGACTGGATAGCGAACTTCCCGCCACGACATCTGAGTATGCCTCTATGTTTCAGGCCCATGATCGTCTTGTTGAGAACACAGGGAAACGGCGAAGCTGCGATTTGCGACATTTGTGCTATGTCCGTAATCGGTCGGTATCGGATAGCCAGAATAATGCCATCCGAAACTGAGCAAAATGACTTTCGGACACATTATTCTATTCGTACACCGCTTTCGGACAATTAAGTGTCTAAACCTAAATATGACTAAATTTCAGTTATAACAAGGGGTTGTTGTAGATGTCGCATTTTTCAGCTTAGCTCCCATTGGGCCTATATATGGTGTTTATTGACTGTGGGAGACTATCCGACAGCGGCGCTTTGGGGGCTATTGACGGCGCGGCAGGTGTGATAAGGTTCCGAAAACGGAAAATAAGGAAAAAATCGAAAGTCAATGACTAATTTGCATTGGTTATTATTACCATGATAATTTTTTATTTTTGTGATAATAAATAAAGTAAATTAATTCGAGATTACTATTATTTAGCTATTCATTAATTATGTAATAATCAATAATATTCACTTATTAGTGGTGTTAATGACCGAAGGAGAAAGAGATGTTTACGTCAATCATTGGGGAGCAGTTTGAAAAGATCCGCCATGACATCGCATAACAGAACTCTTTTACACTTGGATTGCTCTTGTCCCTTGGGATAACTGAGGTATATACAGATAATGACAGGCATGACTCTTTACAGCCAGGCTCATTCTTCGCCGACACAGCTCCTCGTAGCCATCGATTATCCTGCTGCGCTCGCCTTGCGCCGCATGGCCCAGACCCACTGCGACATGCCCGAGTACCTGCTGGCCGTTGAAGTCGGGGCATTGTTGCACTATATTCCGGACCTGTACCAGCAAACTCTGATTGCCACCTTGTGGAATACCGGAGCCCGTATCAACGAAGCGCTGGCACTGACACGCGGGGATTTCTACCTGAATGCTGCCCAGCCTTATGTGTCACTGGCTACACTCAAGCAGCGTCAGACCAAAGCCGAACGCGGCCCCGGCGCACCATCCAAGAAAGTCGTGACTCACCGCCTGGTCCCCCTGTCAGACAGCCATTACGTCAATCAGCTGAACAGCATGGTGGCCACACTGCGGATTCCGCTTGAGCGCAAAAACAAACGCACCGACCGTCTGGAGCCAGCCCGCCTCTGGGAGGTAACGGATCGCACGGTACGCACCTGGTTGAACGATGCCGTGACACGGGCCGCCGCCGATGGTGTCACGTTCTCGGTACCGGTGACGCCGCACACCTTCCGCCACAGCTACGCCATGCACCTGCTGTACGCCGGAGTGCCCCTCAAGGTGTTACAAAGCCTGATGGGGCACAAAAGCCTGAAATCGACTGAAGTTTACACACGGATATTTGCGCTGGATGTGGCGGCCCGCCACCGGGTGCAGTTCTCGATGCCTGGGCAAGACGCGGTGGCTATGCTGAAACAGCAGGATGTCTGAGGAGGATGCTACGCGATTTCTTGGGATGCTTGATTATGTTTAGATAGAATTAAAGGTACTATTACAAAAATGAATAACAGTCTTAATTAAATTCAAAGTGATATCCACCGGTGGTGGGACTTTTGGCTGTCATGGTCGCGGAACTCCGGGTTTACGTCGTTGATAAAGACATTGACGAATGTGTATCTGTCAATACCGATCGAATAGTGACCCACCCTGCCAAAGTAAAACAGACCCACCCCTGTCAGCGGTTAGCCAGAAATGTCGGCGGTTGCAGACTTCTTCAACTGACCACTTTTTAACTTATCCTTTAGCCTGTAACTTTGCCCGCTAATCTGAACAATGTGGGCGTGATGTAGCAAACGATCCAACATCGCTGCTGTGAGTGTCTCGTCATCCCCAAAGGTTCCTGACCACTGTGTAAATGGCAGATTACTGGTCAATATCAGACTACCTGACTCGTAGCGTCTGGCGACAACCTGGAAGAACAGGTTGGCTTCCTCCTTACCGAACGGCAGGTAGCCAATC
>NZ_CP170757.1:0-5480 GCF_043099325.1 Yersinia fenwicki
GCTGAAAGAGTGGGCCGGTTCGCTGGACAGCTACAGCTCCTGCCCGTGTCGCGCCAAGTTTATCCCGTCAGTCCAGACGCACACCTATGAGAGCGACTGTAACGCCGGTCGGGTGGCCGAGCGGGCAGAAACTGCGAGGAAAAAAGCGCAGGAGTCGGAGCCGGAACAGCGTGCGCAGGCGGCGAAGAAGAAGCGGGAAATCACACTGACGATCGGGGTGTTCTTCGACGGTACTGGCAACAATGCAGATAACAGTACAGACCGTCAAAAGGTCTGCACCAGTGAGCATTTTGGGATGAGTGATGCAGACGCCCAGTCTGCTTTAATTCAGTGTACCCGGCTGAAACGTGGCTACAGCGGCACCGCCGCCGGCAGTTATCTCGGCTATTACACCAACGTGCACTGGCTCAGAACGCTGTATAACCAAAACATCACCCCCGATGAAGGATTCGGTCAACACGCTATTTATATCGAGGGGATCGGCACTGAAAGCAGCGCGGGCGACAGCACCTACGGGATGGGTACCGGCGGGGGTGACACCGGCGTGGTGAGAAAAACCGACAAGGCGGTCGCAGCACTGGCTGTGGCTGTCGACGGTTATTTAGCTAAATATTCTGATGCACGTTCCTGTGTCATCAAAGAGCTGCAGTTTGATATCTTCGGATTCAGTCGCGGCGCGGCGGCAGCGCGGCATTTTGCCAACCGGGTATTTAGTCAGGATCGCGGCATTATTGCGGCCATCAAGTCCGGGCTGGGGGACGTCGAGTTATCAGGTACGCCGGGCGGTAAAACCCGTTTTCTGGGGATATTTGATACGGTGGCGGCCATCGGGACGCCGGTTAACGGTCTTAACCCGCACAGCGCCGATACCGGCGAGGTGAATATTGTGCTGCGCCCGGGCGTGGCGGAGAAGGTTTTCCACATTACCGCGCAGCACGAATGCCGGTTTAACTTCGCGCTGAACAGCGTGAAACCGGCATGGCCGGAGCTGGCCCTGCCCGGTGTGCACTCCGACATTGGCGGCGGTTATAACCCCGATGAGCACGAAGCCTATTTTCTGACCCGGCCGGAGTTTGAAACCGTGCCCCTTTCCACTTCCGATACGGAAACGCGTATTTACCGGCAGACCTGTGCGCAGCTTAAAGCGATGGACAGTTATCCTGCCATCGCGCCGTTGCTGAATGCGTTGGCGGTGAATGCGGACACCTGGCATGATGACAGGCTGCCCGCTGACCGCTACGGCACGCTGCAAAAGCGCAGCGGTGCGGCGCTGGTGATTGACCGGCCAACGCGTAACGACTGGTCGAAGGTAGTGCTGCGGGTGATGCTCGATGCGGCGCAGGATGCGGGGGTGATATTTGACCCTATCGATGAGACTGTTCCCGATTTTGCGTTGCGAGTAGAGCTAAACAGCCTGTGTGAAAAAGCGATAGTGATGGGCCGAGCCGCCCGCAACGGTCAGTCTGCTATCGGCTTTACCACCCCGGAAATCCATGCGCTGGCAGAAAAGTATCTGCACTGCTCGGCCAACTGGAACAGCGTGGTCAGAGACGGTCAGGGGATGGTCACCGGGGCGGTCAAACCGGCGAAGCTGGTGACCTTCACCAACCGGCCGGACGAGCGCTGGCAGCGGACGGTCTATGATATGGACGGGAATAAAACATGGAAATAACCCGTCTGGCCGGGCTTCTTTCGATACTTGCGCTAACGGCCTGCCAGGGGGCTGGCCAGCCTAACGTAGCTGCCGTCAAAAGCGATGTGCCCACCGAGTGGAAATTTGATTTTTTCACGCCTAAGGCGCTGCCTGCACTGGTGACGTTTGCCGTTGTTCAGGATGCTGACGGAACGATTTACCGGTTTAATACGCTGAACAGTACACCCGCTCTGCCTAAAGTTATCGGTGAGTGGAATGACAAGGATCGCGCTCCCGGAGGCTACTGGAATCACGTTGAGCGTCCTCCTAAACATATTCTTTTTTGCTGGGATTCCATCATTGATAAAAAGGTGTATGAAACACATCTCACTTTATCTGCCGCCGTTGTGGAAAAGATGCGCAGTCCCAGCGGGAAAAGTGATCCGTACAATAATACTTATGACACCGTGCTAATTGGTCTGGCACCGGAAGGAAAGGTGGCGGTCTGGCTACAGGGCATAGGATTTGAGCCTAATCATCGCGTAACGCCGTCAGTCCTGAATACAGTGTCCGGGGATAAATTAGACATTTGCAAAGGGATAACTAGGCACCCTAATGGGTATAAATATTACGGCGATACTCCTAATTTTATTAAAGGGAAGGTGTACCCGTATGGTGTTTGGTAAACAGGATCTGTTTCGGGAGGATTGAGACGAAGTTATAAAAGGATCCTTGAGATCCTTTTCATCTGCGCGTAATCTCCTGCTCAGAAACGAAAAAACCCGCCTAGGCGGGTTGATTCGTCCAGTTAGAAGTCTTCGACCTCTTCTAGCTGGCTAGGTAACTGGGTATACGAGACCGCAGAAACCAAAACTGTTCTTCCAGTGTAGCCGCAGTCAGGCCCAAACTTCAAGACCTCTCAAAAATCTCTTTCTCGTATATTCCGCTTACCAATGGCTACCGCCACTGGCGATTCGTTGTGCCTTTCAGGGTTGGACTCAGGAGAACAGTTACCTGAACGGGCGCGGTAGTCGGACTAAACGGGGAGTTCGTGCATATAGTCCAGCTTGGAGCGAACTGCCTAAGCGGAACCGAGTGTCAGGCGTGGAATGAGAAAACGCGGCCAATAACAGCGGAGTGACACCGGCAACCGTAAGGCGGGAACAGGAGAGCGCACGAGGGAGCGACCCACCGGAAACGGTGGGGATCTTTAAGTCCTGTCGGGTTTCGCCCGTACTGTCGGATTCATGGTTGAGCTTCGGCTCCCACAGATGCACCGAAAAAGCGTCTGTTTATGTGAACTCTGGCAGGAGGGCGAAGCCTATGGAAAAACGGGTTTCCCGCGGCCTTATGCTTCTGCCCTTTCCAGCCACCTTACCGACATTTCCCCACCTGCCCGCAACGCCCGCCGCAGTCTCATGACCGAACGCAGTGAGCGAATGAGCGAGGAGGCGTCATTTCATCCGCATGTCCATTTTCCCCTGTCACTCCTGAGGCTCATTTTACAGTATTTCCATGAAGCTTTGACCCTAATTCATCACTGCACTAACATACCAAGCAAGCCAGTATACACAGCGTAAACGCCGTGACTGGTTCAGGGCTGCGCCCCGAAACCTGCTAAGTTCAACGGCCTGACGCGCCATGTGTGGCTTGTCCAACCCCGGAACGCCCCGGAAAAATTCCGAGCCGTCCGGCGTTACTAGGAGAAATTTTGATGTCAGATAAACGAAACCGTTTTCTTGGGGTTCGCGTCAGTGAAACCGAATATTCCCGGCTGCTCGAGCGCTGTGACGGTAAACAGCTCGCGGCCTGGATGCGGCAGACGTGCCTCGACGAACGCCCGGCGCGGTCGGGAAAACTGCCGACGCTGGCCCCGGCGCTGCTGCGTCAGCTTGCCGGGATGGGCAACAACCTGAACCAGATAGCGCGAAAAATTAACGGCGGGCAGTGGTCAGGTCACGACAGGGTGCAGGCGGTTGCGGCGCTGATGGCCATTGATGCCGGGCTTGAGCGGCTGCGGCACGCCGTCCGTGAGCCGGAAGGCGACGATGATCGTTAAATTTCACGCCAGAGGGCGCGGGGGCGGCTCAGGCCCGGTGGATTACCTGCTGGGGAAGGAGCGTAACCGCGAGGGCGCCAGCGTCCTGCAGGGGAAAGCGGAAGAAGTCCGGGAGCTTATTGATGCCTCGCCGTATGCCAAAAAATACACCTCCGGGGTGCTGTCGTTCGCGGAGGCAGACGTGGCACCGGGCCAGCGTGAGAAGCTGATGGCGAGCTTTGAACGGGTTCTGATGCCCGGACTCGATAAAGACCAGTACAGCATCCTGTGGGTGGAGCACGCCGACAAGGGGCGGCTGGAGCTGAATTTTCTTATTCCCAACACCGAACTGCTGACCGGGAAGCGGCTGCAACCGTACTACGACCGTGCCGACCGCCCGCGCATCGACGCGTGGCAGACGCTGGTCAACGACCGGCTGGGGCTGCACGACCCGAACGCGCCGGAGAACAGACGGGCGCTGGTGACACCCGGCAATCTTCCCCAGACGAAGCAGGAGGCGGCACAGGCCATTACGGATGGTCTGCTGCGGTTGTGTGAGTCCGGGGAGGTGAAAACGCGTCAGGACGTGATACAGGCGCTCTCCGGGGCGGGTTTTGAGGTGGTGCGGACGACAGCGAGCAGTATCAGCCTTGCCGACCCGGACGGGGGGCGAAATATCCGACTGAAGGGAGCGATTTATGAGCAGTCTTTTGAAGCTGGCGACGGACTTAGAGCAGAAATCGAAAGCGCAGGCGAGCGATACCGAGAACATGCTGAAGCGCGCGTTCAGCGAGCACGAGCAGTCTGTGAGCGCGGCACTGAGCTTAAGCGCGAAGAGAATCAGCGACGCCATCAGCGCCCACGAGACGGGCATGAACGAGGCCATGCGGTCGAACCGGCTGAACGTGCTGCGTTTAACCGGGCGGCTGTGGCTGAGCATCACGCTGACGACCGTATTACTGACCGCGACGTGCGGGAGCGTGCTGTGGTACCAGAGTACGCTTATCCGGTCGAACCTCGCGGAACTGCAGGCGCAGAACGCCGCATTAGAGAAGCTGACGGCGCGGACGTGGGGCGTGACGTACCAGGAAGACCGGAACGGACGCTTTCTGGTGCTGCCGAAGGGCACGGCCACGGAGCCGGGCTGGACGGTCGGGGACGGGAAAGCGAAGCAGAACGCGGTGAAACTGGTGAAGGAGTAAGGGCCGATGACCGAGCTGGAAACGCAGTTGCTGAGCGCCTTAGAGCAGCTACAGCAGGATTACTCGCAAAGGCTGGACGAGTGGGAGAGCGCCTTCGGGGAATTGCGGACGATGTGTGGTCTTATGCAACGGGACAACGAGCGGCTGAGCGGGCAGGTCAGTCGCTTGAGTCAGCAGGTGGAGCGCTTGAGCGGGCAACTGAGTCGTTTGAGCCGGTAGTACAGCGTTACGAGTACGAGATGGCGGCAGAGCGTGCGCGGGTGGTGCATGAACAGCGTCAGAAAGAACTCACCAGAGAGCGGGAATATCGGGGGCCGTCGATGGAGCTGTAGCGGAGAATTTTGGTTACATCATGCAGGGTGTATGATGCGCTGATTTTATAACCATTTCATTCATGAGGGATTATGGCGACGGGATTTTTTTTGTATCACCTGGACAAGACCACCTGCGGGGGGCGCATTCTTTCCGGCGCATCCGATGACACCTACGAAATCGGCGGCATCGAACGGCAGCAGGTCAGGGAGGGCGACCCGGTGACCTGCGGGAAGCATGAGGGGCGCTTCCGCGTGTGCGGCGGCATGGGCGATACCTATGAGGTGGGCGGTGC